>NZ_JBEXMD010000028.1:0-134634 GCF_040610315.1 Amycolatopsis sp. NPDC004169 | reverse complement strand
ATCAACGCCCACTGATCATCCGAGAGCAACTGAAACCGCGACACACCTCGGAGCATCCCAGCCGCCAGCCGAAACTTTTGTCAGACACGCCCTAGCCCGCAACCGCGGTACCGGAGGACCATCTCCGCAGCGCCGCGCACCACGCGCTGCAGTGCGGGTTCTGCACCCCCGGCATGATCGTGCAGTCGATCGACCTCCTGGCCTCACCGGCGCCGCCACAGATCGGTCGGCCGCCGGGCGCGCCGCTACGCCCCGAACCACGGGACCACTCGCAACCCCGGCGCCGGAGAACCCCGCCTCGACCGCACCGATTCACCGCGGTGCCGGTTCGTCCGGATCCGGCTGGGCCGGGTCGGTGATTACCGCGCAACGGCCTTCCCGGCTGCCCTAAGCTGCCAGTCCGACACGCACGAAGGATGTTCTGCTCATGGCGATGCGCGAACTGCGCTATTTCGGCGACCCGATCCTCAAGTCCGCCTGCGATCCGGTCACCGTGTTCGACGAGAAGCTCGAAGCGCTCGTGCGGGACCTGGTCGACTCCGTCAAGCCCGCCGGGCGCGCCGGGCTGGCCGCACCGCAGATCGGCGTCGGGCTTCGCGTTTTCAGCTATGACGTTGCCGGGCTGACCGGGTATGTCGTCAACCCCGAGATCGTCGAGCTGTCCGAGGAAACGCACGAGATCAACGAAGGCTGCCTGTCGGTGCCGGAACTGTGGTTCCCCACCAAGCGGGCGAAGCACGCGAAAGTCCGCGGCGTCGACGTCCACAACGAGCCGATCGAGGTCGAAGGCGAAGACGTGCTCGCGCAATGCCTGCAGCACGAAACCGATCACCTCGACGGCATCCTCTACCTCGACCGGCTCACCGCCGAGCGCAAGAAGACCGCCCTGCGCGAGGCGCGCGACAAGGACTGGTTCTGGAAGCGCTGACGCTCAGGCCGGCAGGAACATCCTGAGCCGGGCGCCGTCGTCGATGCTGCGTTCCGTGCGCAGGCCGGCTCTGGCGGCCGTCCGGGGCAGGATGTCGTCGCCCGCCAGGCAGTCCGCCGTCAGCTCCGTGATGCCCTGGGCCTCCGCCAGCACCGCGAGCCGCGCCAGCAGGGCCGTTCCGATGCCCTGGCGCTGCCAGTCGTCCTCCACCAGGAGGGAGATCTCCGCGCCGCCCGTGAGCATCGGGATGAGCTGGGCCAGGCCGATCACCTCGCGGCCGAAGACGGCGAGCACGCTCGTGCCGCGCGGCGGCACCAGCAGCCGGTGGAGGCGGCGGCGCGGGACCGTGCGCACTCCCGTGTGGTAGCGGCGGAACAGCGTCGCCATCGAGCAACGGCGGTGCAGTTCGGCCACCGCGTCGGCGTCGCCGGGGACGCCCTTGCGCAGGACGATCGCCGCGCCGTCCGGGCGGTCGAGGACCACCGGGCCTGCCACGTTGCGGGACGCCGCGGCGAGCAGCGTCACCAGCGATTCGGCGCGAGTCAGCTCCAGCTGCACGAACGGCGCCCACTGGCGGCGCGCCACCAGCGCGCTGTCGCCGGCCAGCGTGAACACCGCCCGGTGCCCGCTCTCGGTGCGCGCCGGGTTCGCTTCGGCGGCCGGGACGAGCGTGACGACGTCCGCGGCCAGCACCTCCTTGAGCACGTCGGCCAGGCGGGCCGGGTCGTCGATCGCTCGACGCGCCGCGAGCAGGGTCGACGCCGACGGGTCGACGAGCTCGTGGACGTCGGCGTCGATGATCGCCGTGCACTCGCAGCCCTCGGCGCGGATGGCGTCGACCAGGTGCCGCCGGGGCAGGCCGGTCGCCGGGCGCAGCACGATCTCGTCGAGCACGCCGCCGGGCACCGGCAGCACGGACAGGCCGAGGATGTTGCACTCGAGGTCGGCGAGCCGGATGGCGATGCGGGCGAGGGTGCCCGGGTGGTCGTGCATCCGGATCCGCACCCGCCACGCCGACGGCGCCGCCGGCTCCTCGACGGCGGCCGTCCGGCCCGGCTGGGGCAACGCTTCGGAGGTCTCCATGCCCCCACGGTCCCCCGGGGTTGTTGCCTCCCCAGGACGCCGGTGTTTCGCGCAGGTCAGCGTTCGACGCGCTGCGGCAACGCCGCCGAAACACTCCGCGCGGGCGCCGGATGCGGTGTCCGCGCGGGTGAGCCGGTCAGCGCGGGGTCAGCACGCAGAACTCGTTGCCTTCCGGATCGGTCAGCACCCGCCACGGCAGCTTCGGACCGCCCAGGTCCACCGGCGCCGCACCACCCGCGATGACCTCCTGCACGACCGCGGCGTGGTCGGCTTCCGCCGGGGGCGCGACGTCGAGGTGCACGCGGTTCTTGACCTGCTTGACGTCGTCGTTGCGCAGGAACTCCAGCCACGGCCCGCGGCCGGACGGCGCGCGCAGCCCCACCAGGACCTCGCCCTCGCGGAACTCGATCGGCCGGCCGGTGATCCGCGTCCAGAAGCCCGCGAGGAGCTCCGGGTCGTGCGCGTCGACCACGATCGACGCCACCGCGCCGGTGTCGCCGTACCGCTCGCGGGGCTCGAGGAGGCAGAACTCGTTGCCTTCCGGGTCCGCGAGCACCACCCACGGCACGTCACCCTGCCCGAGGTCGGCCCGGCGCGCGCCCAGCTCCAGGGCACGCGCCACCAGCTCGGCCTGGTGCTCCGGTGTCCTGCTCGCCAGGTCCAGGTGAACGCGGTTCTTGACCTCCTTGGGTTCGGGGACCGGCACGAAGACGAGGTCCAGGTCCCAGCCGTCGCTCTCCGGCGCGCGGACGTCGATCTCGTCGGCCTCCTCGACCGCGACGTACCAGCCGAGCAGCGCCGCCCAGAAGTCCGCCAGGACTTCCGGGCGCGCCGCGTCGATCACCAGGTTCACCAGGCGCGTGCTCATGCGCCGCAGGCTAACCGCCACCCCCGACAGTTCCGGTTCGGCTTCCCCACCGGCCGGGTCATCGGGTTGCGAGCCGCAGCAGCGCCCAGAGCTGGGCCGCCTGGTCGTGCACGCCTCGCACGGTCACCGCGGTCAGGGACGCGCGGCCCCAGAGCCACAGGTAGATGAGCTCGGGCTTGGCGGCCGTGACGACGTCGTCCGCGGCTTCGGCCTCCTCGGCCGAGCAGCGCCAGGCTTCCGTGGTGGCCGGACCGGCCCGCGCGATCCAGCTGTGCGCGCCGGCCCGGACGCCGACCGAGCCCGCCTTCGTGCCCGTCAGGCCGAGCATCGGCAGCTTCTGGCCGAACCACAGGGTGAGCACCTCGTCGATGCCGTCGATCGCGACGTCCTCGGGCACGCCGCGCGGCTCGGCGCCGGCCGCCTGCTCGACGTCCACCCGGTGGACGACCGTTTCGTGCAGCATCCGCCGTCGCCAGAAGCCGTAGGTCCGGTCCGCCGGCCACCAGGTGTCGGCGCGGTCCGCCGGGTCGTGCGCGGCGAGCTCGTCGAGCAGTTCGGACAGGCCGGCTTCCAGGAACTCCTGCAGGCTCTGGCCGGGTTCCGGGTCGCGCGGCCAGTCGTCCGGGCTCCGGCCGTCGGTCAGCCGGCGCCGGACCATCCGGTAGAGGCTGCCGACGTGCCGGGCGACCTCGCCGAGCGACCAGCCGGGACAGGCCGGCACCGGCGCTTCGGTCGGCGCCGCGCGGACGGCTTCGGCCAGCAGCCTGCCTTCGATTCCCAACGCCGTGAGCAGCCGCCCCTGGTCGACCGGGCCGTGCTCACGCGACATGGGCTTCCCCGGTGATCGGCAGGCCGTGCACGAGCCGGCGGACGAGTTCGAGGAACGGCGTGGCCGCCCCGACCAGCCCGGCAGCGGACTCGGCGGTGACTTTCCCGGTGATCCCGGCCTGCGCGGCGGCGCGCGTGGCGGAGTTGCTGGCGAAGAAGGCGGACCACTCCCGCAGCTCCGGGGCGACGGAGTCGAGCAGGTCCCAGGTGCTGGCGGGCCGCGCCCGCCCCCGGTGCGGCCGCCCCCGAGCGGCGAGAACGGCAGCGGCCCCCCGCAGCGCGGCGAGGTAGGCGCCGATGAAGCGTTCGGCGGGCCGGGGTTCCTGGGTGGCCTCGGCCAGCCCCCGCCGAGCCTGCGCCAGCAACCCGGCGGCGGCCGGAGACGCGGGCGGGCGCAGCGCCATCGGGAGCTGGGACTGGTCGGAGTCGGCGCCGGGCGGGCGGAGCGACGGGGGGAGTTCGGGCGGTCCGGCGACGACAGGAGCCTCCGGAGCCGGCCGGCCGGCCGCATCGGCAGCCACGGACGACGGCTCGACAGGCTGCCCGACCTGCGGCGATTCCACCGGAGCGACCGGCTCAGCCTGCGGCGAAGCCGCCGGCTCAGGCCGGTTGGCGCCCGCCTGCCGGGCAGCAGACGGCGCGACCGGCTGCCGGGGCTCCCCCGCGCCCGACAGCTCGAGCTGCCCGGAACCCGCGACCGCAGGACGAACAGCTTCTCCTCCGGCACGCACCTGCGGCGAAGACGGAGCGACCGACTCACGCCGACCGGCACCGTCGGCACCCACCGAACCGGGCTGCGCCGAAGCCACCGGCTCAGAGCGGCGGGCGCCCATCGGCCGGGCAGCGGACGGCGCCACCGGCTGCCGGGACTCCCCCGAGTCCGGCAGCTCCAACTGCCCGGGATCCGCAGCCCGCGCCGAACGCGCCTGCTCGGGAATCGCCGTCGGTAGCTCTCCCGAAGCCGAAGCCGACGTGCACAAGGAGATCGGCAGCTGAGGCTGCCGCGAATCCGCCGCCGACGGGCGCTGCCGGGGCTCTGCCCCCGGGGTCAAGCACTGCCTGGACCGCCCGCGCCGGTCACCGGCCGGGGCCGGTTGCGGGCGCAGCGACATGGGCAGCTCCGGCTGCCCGGGATCCGTGGGGGACACGACCTTGACGGACATGGCGACCCTCCCTCCTGCGCGGGTGAGCCGGGCACCTGACCGGTGCGCGCTCACCGAATGTCGAACGCCTGTTCGAACGATTTCCAGAGTAACCCCGGACCCGGTGCCCGCTCAACCCCGGGCGGGCGTGGTGCGGGACACCAGGTCGGTGGCGTGATCTCATAGGTTCATGAGTTCGCTGGAGCACCCCGCCGTCGCCAAGGTGGCGGCCGCGCTGGCCGAGGCCGGGCAGCGCGGCGCCGCCGAGGGCATCCGTGTCCTGCCCGCCGAGGTCCGGACCGCCGCTCAGGCGGCCGAAGCACTCGGCGTGCCCGTCGGGGCCATCGCCAACAGCCTCATCTTCCGCCTGGGGTCCGACAAAAAAGCGCTCCTCGCCCTCACCTCGGGCGCCCACCGCGCCGATCCGGCCACCCTCGAGCGACTGGCCGGGGGCGGAATCGGCAAGGCCGACGCCGATTTCGTGCGGGCGCACACCGGGCAGCCGATCGGCGGCGTCGCGCCCACCGGGCACCCGTCGCCGCTGCCGACGCTGGTCGACACCGCCCTGCGCGAGCACGCCGTCGTCTGGGCCGCCGCCGGGCACCCGAAGGCCGTCTACCCGACGACGTTCGCCGACCTGGTGGCCTTGACCGGGGGCACCCCGGGCGCGCTCGGCGGCGCGGAGGAAGATGGACAGCCGTGACCGCGATGCCCGCCGGCTGCTCCCGGTACGTCCAGCTCTCCGCGGAGGAGTTCCGCGCCCGCCTGCCCGAAGCGCTCGACATCTACGTCCGGGCGATGCGGTACCCGGCGGGCACCGCCGAGCAGCGTGCGCCGATGTGGCTCACCCACGCGCTGCGCGAGGGCTGGCGCTGCATGGCCGCGCTCGACGCCGACGACGTCCTGCTCGGCGTGGCCTACGGCTACCGCGGCCGGGCCGGGCAGTGGTGGCACGAGCAGGTGCGCCACGGCCTGAGCCGCCGGTCCGGCGCCGCCGAGGCCGACCGCTGGCTGGCGGACTACTTCGAGCTGACCGAGATCCACGTCCGGCCGGAGAACCAGGGCCACCAGATCGGCGAGGACCTGCTGCGCAGCCTGCTGGAAGGCGTCCCGAGCGCGAACGTGCTGCTGTCGACGCCGGAGGGCACGAGCCGGGCCTGGAAGCTCTACCGCCGCACCGGCTTCGTCGACGTCCTGCGTGACTACCACTTCGCCGGCGACCCGCGGCCGTTCGCGATCCTGGGCCGGGCCCTGCCCCTCGACCCGCGCTGAGCCGAGGGGCGGGGAGCCCTCAGCGCGGCTCGGGCCGCCAGTAGCCGACGACCAGCGCCGCGACCAGCACGGCGGCGCCGCACCACGCCGTCACGCCCAGCCGTTCACCGAGCAGCGCGGCGGACAGCACCGCGGCCGTCAGCGGCTCGAGCACCGCCGACAGCGAGCCGAGCACGGGGTGCGCGTCGGCCAGGCCGCGCAGGTACGCGGCGTACGCGAGTGCGGTCGGGATCGCGCCGAGGTAGCAGATGATCGCCAGGACGTCCGCGTGCAGCGGGATCGCCATGCCGGACCAGCCCGCCACCGGGAGCAGCAGCAGGCCGCCGGTGAGGCAGCCGAACGCCGTCGTCGACAGCGGATCCAGGCCTTCGACCGGCCTCGCGGTGACCAGGGTCAGGGTCGCGAAGCCGGCCGCGGCGAGGAGGGCGAAGCCGAGGCCGCCGAACGAGAACGCCTCGCCCGGCGACCACTGGAGCAGCACCAGGCCGGCGAGGGTGCCCGTCACGGAGACCAGGGTCCAGCGCCGGAGTTTCCGCACCGACGCGAGGGTGACCATGACCGGCGCGGCGCCGATGGTGGTCATGGTCGCGACGCTGACCGAACTGAGCGCGACGGCGGCGAAGTAGCTCGCCTGGAAGAGCGCGAACAACCCGCCGACGGCGAGGACGCGTTTCGCCGCTTCGGGGGTGCGCGGGAGGCCGCGGCGTTTCAGGAGGACGACCGCGACGGCACCGCCGACGAGCAGCCGGTAGTCGGCGACGGCGATCGGGTGGAGGCCGGCCCGCCGGGCGAGCAGCGAGCCGGCGAGGCCACCGGTGCCCCAGAGGACACCGGCGAGGACCAGCGCGGCCGACGAGCGGGCGCGCGTGGGTAGGGCGAGGGACATGAACGCTCCTGCGTCTGCGTCGAAGGAAAGGGAGTTCGACGAGCGCGGGGTGAGTGCGCACCACGAATCAGCCGCGGGTCCCGAGGACCACGCGGCGAGGGACCACCCCGCTCAGCCGCGGGGCGGTGGGGTGACGAAGAGGATCCGGCGCACGAACGGAACCTAGCCGGGAGACGCGAAGCGGGGCCACCGGATTTCCGGTGACCCCGCCCACCTCTCCGTCAGTCGAGGGTGGCCAGCTGCTCCCGCAGCGTGTCCAGCCCCATCCCGCCGAGCTTCAGTGCCTCCGTGTGGAACCTCTTGATGTCGAACGCCGCTCCGGCGCGGGCCTGGGCCTCCGCGCGGGCCGCCAGCCAGAGGCGCTCGCCGATCTTGTACGCCGGGGCCTGGCCCGGCCAGCCCAGGTAGCGGTCGATCTCGTCGCGGACGTGGGCCTGGTCGGTGATCGTGCGGGTCAGCATGAACTCCAGGCCCAGCTCCGGCGTCCAGCGGGCACCCTCGTGGAAGCCCGTTCCGGCCGGGATCGGCAGCTCCAGGTGCATGCCCAGGTCCACCACCACGCGGGCCGCGCGGAACAGCTGCTCCGACAGCATCCCCAGCAGGTCGCCGTCGTCGGACAGGTAGCCCAGCTCCTCCATCAGGCGCTCCGCGTACAGGGCCCAGCCCTCCGCGTGCCCGGAGGTGAACGCCACCAGCCGCTGGTACTTGTTCAGGCCGGCCGACTGGTCCACCGCCGTCGCGATCTGGAGGTGGTGGCCCGGCGCTCCCTCGTGGTACACCGTGCTCGTCTCGCGCCAGGTGCTGAACTCGTCCCGGCCCGACGGCAGGGACCACCACATGCGCCCCGGACGGGTGAAATCCTCGCTCGGGCCCGTGTAGTACGCGCCCACGCCGCCACCCGGCGGGGCGATCTTGCACTCCAGGGCCATCACCCGGTCGGAAATCTCGAAGTGCTTGCCGCGCAGGAATTCCAGCGCGTCGTCGGACAGGCGCTGCATCCACGCCTCGAACTGCGCGCGCCCCCGCACGCGGTAGCGCGGGTCCGCGTCCAGTGCCGCCGCCGCCTCGGCCGGCGACGCGCCCGGCTTGATCCGGCCGGCCACCGCGCGCATCTCGGCCTCGATCCGGGCGAACTCCGCCCAGCCCCACTCGTAGGCCTCCCGCAGGTCCAGTGCCGCGCCGACGAAGTACCGCGACCACAGGCGGTAGACGTCCTCGCCGACGGCGTCCTTGACCGGGGCCTTCGGCGCCAGTTCGGCCCGCAGGAAGCCGGCGAACTCCGCGAACGCCTCCTCCGCGGCCCGCGCGCGGTGCCCGAGGTCGGCCGTCAGCGCCGAACCCGGCGAAGGCGCGACGAGCTGGGTGAAGAAGCCCGTCTCGTCCTTCATGCCCGCCCACGTCTCGCACTGCTCCGCGACCTTCGCGACCTGCCGCAGCGCTGAGACGTGCCCCGCGTCGGCCGCCGAGAGCAGGCCGCTGCGGACGTTCGCCAGCGCCTGCGGGACCTCGGCGATCCGGGCCGAGAGGGTCGCCCAGTCCTGCTCGGTGTCCAGGGGCATCAGGTCGAACGCCATCCGCAGTTCGTGCACCGGGCTGGAGATGACGTTGAGGCTCGCCACGTCCAGGCCGGCCTCGTGGATCTCCAGCTCCAGGCCGACGCGCTCGGTGAACACGGCCTTGGCGGCGCGCTCGGCGGCGTCACGTGGCTCGGCGGCGGTGACGGCGGCGTGCGCCCGCGCGGCCAGCCCGGCGCGCTCGGCGAAGCCCGCCGCCGAGTAGTCGGTCAGCCGGTGGTCGTGGCCGGCGACGCCGTGGACGGTCGCCGCGACCGGGTCCGCGGCCACGTAGTCGTCGACGTAGCGGTCACAGATTTCGTGCACGCCTTCGGAAGCAGTAGAAGCCATGCGCCGCACGCTACCGGGCCACTTGCACCCGGTGGTACGTACTCAGGCACGGGCCGGGACGAGGCCCAGCCGGGCGATCACCTCGCGCGTCGCCTTCGAGCGGTTGAACGTGTAGAAGTGCAGGTTCGGCACGCCCTCGGCGATCAGCTTCTCGCACAGCTCGGTGGTGACGTCGATGCCCGCCGCGCGGAACGCCTTGGGGTCGTCGGCCAGCGGTTCGAGGCGGTCCAGGACCTTCCGGGGTGCCGGTGCGCCGGACAGCTTGATCGTCGTCTGCAGGGTCCGCATGGTGGTCAGCGGCATGACGCCCGGCAGCACCGGGACGTCGCAGCCGGTCGCGGCGACCCGGTCGCGCAGCCGCAGGAAGTCCTCGGGGTCGTGGAACAGCTGCGCGATCGCGAAGTCCGCGCCCGCGCGCAGCTTGCGGACCAGGTACTTCGTGTCCGACTCCAGGTCGGCCGAGCGCGGGTGGCCGTAGGTGTAGGCCGAGACGCCGACGCAGAAGTCGCCCAGCTCACGGACCAGCTGCACCAGCTCTTCGGCGTAGGTGAGGCCCTCCGGGTGGGGGATCCACTCGCCGTAGACGTCGCCCGGCGGGTCGCCGCGCAGCGCGAGGATGTTGCGGACGCCGACCGAGGCGTACCAGCCGATCACGTTCCGCAGCTCGGCGACGGAGTGGTTGACCGCGGTGAGGTGCGCCATCGGCACCAGCGTCGTCTCGGTCGCGACGCGGGCGATGCTGCGGACCGTGCCGTCGCGGCTGGAGCCGCCGGCCCCGTAGGTGATCGACATGTACGCCGGGTCGTACGGCTCGAGCTCCCGGATCGCCTTCCAGAGGACGGCCTCGTCCGCCATGTCCCGGGGTGGGAAGAACTCGATGGAGAACTTCGGCCCGTCTCCGCGCAACCGCTCGATCACCGACGTCATACCTCGAATGTTAAGGGCCACGGCTTTAGACTCGATACAGGAGTGAGCGATGAGGTACGACGACGCCAGCTGGGACGAGGACGTGCGCCTCGCCGTCTACCGCGCCTTCGCCGACCGCGGCCGCGCGCCGTCCGCGCCCGAGCTGGCCGACGCCGCCGGCGGGTCGCTGGCCGTCGCCAAGCAGGCCCTGCACCGGCTGGCCGACGCCCACCACCTGGTGCTCGACGAGTGGGAGCACGTCGTCCTGGCCCACCCCTTCGCCGCGAAGTCGCTCGGCTTCTCCGTGATGGGTTCGCACACGCTGTGGTGGGGCGGCTGCGCGTGGGATTCGTTCGCCATCCCGCACCTGGTCGACACCGAGCCGGAGGTGCTGGTGGCGACCCGCTGCCCCGGCTGCGGGCAGCCGCACGCGCTGGTGGTGGACCGGTCCACGCCGCCCGAAGGCAGCCAGGTGGCGCACTTCCTGGTCCCCGCCGCGCGGATGTGGGACGACGTGCTGCACACGTGCGCGAACCAGCGCCTGTTCTGCTGCGAGTCCTGTGTGGACGCCTGGCTGGCGGAAACCGGGCGGGCCAAGGGGTCCGTGCTCGACCTGGTCACCCTGTGGCGGCTCGCGCGCGGCTGGTACGCGGGCCGGCTGGAGCGCGGCTACCGGCGGCGCGAACCGCACGACGCCGTCGCCTACTTCGCCGAAGCCGGCCTCTCCGGTCCGTTCTGGGCGGCCACCGCGGGAGTCTGATTCGCCACATCGGGGTGACCCGGCGGGCCGGACCCGCGCGGGTTCCGCGAGGATGGCGGGATGAACGCGCCCGTCGCCGACAGTGACCTGCCCGCCCACGTCGAGCGCGCGCTGGCCGGGTTCCTCGAGCGGGCGAGCGCCGAAATCCTGGGGACCGAGCCGACCGTCGCCGCCGGGATCGACGCGCTGCGCGGGTTCGTGCTCGGTGGCGGCAAGCGCTTGCGCCCGACGTTCGCCTGGTGGGGCTGGCGCGGCGCGGGCGGCGACCCGGCGGGTCCGGACGCCGAGGGGGTGCTGCAGGCGGTGTCCAGCCTGGAGCTGATCCAGGCGTGCGCGCTGATCCACGACGACCTCATCGACTCCTCCGACTCCCGCCGCGGCAACCCGACCGTGCACATCGCGAGCGCGAAGCTGCACGCCGACCGCGGCTGGCTCGGCTCGCCGGCGTCGTTCGGCCTGGCCACCGCGGTGCTGGTCGGCGACCTGGCGCTGGCCTGGGCGGACGACATGTTCGCCGACGCTCCCCTGCCGGCCGGGACGCTCGCCGCGGCCCGCCCGGCCTGGCGCGCGATGCGCACGGAAGTGCTCGCCGGGCAGTACCTCGACGTCCGCACGCAGGCCACCGGGGACGCCTCCGTCGAGGCCGCGCTCAAGATCGACCGGCTCAAGACCGCCGCCTACACCGTCCAGCGCCCGCTGCACCTGGGTGCCGCGCTCGGCGGCGCGTCCCCGGAACTGATCGCCACGCTGCTGGAGTTCGGCGGCGAGGTCGGGGTCGCCTTCCAGCTGCGCGACGACCTGCTGGGCGTGTTCGGCGACCCGTCGGTCACCGGCAAGCCCGCCGGCGACGACCTGCGCGAGGGCAAGCGCACCCTGCTCGCCGCGCTCGGCCTGCAGCTCGCGGCCGAGAAGGGCGAGCGGGCCGCGGCCACGGTCATCGCGGACGCGATCGGCGACACGGACCTGACCGACGAGGGCGTCGAGACCGTCCGGATGGCGTTGCAGCAGGTCGGCGCGGTCGACGCGGTCGAGCGCCGGATCGACGAGCTGACGACGGCGGCGATGGCCGCACTCGACCGCGCGCACCTGGCCGAGCCGGCGCCTGCCGCGCTGACCGGGCTGGTCGTCAAGGCCACCCAGCGGACGTACTGACGTGCGGCGGATCGACGGGCCGGCCGACCACGTCGTCGTCATCGGCGCGGGGCTGGCGGGGCTTTCGGCGACGCTGCACCTGCTCGGCGCCGGACGGCGGGTCACGCTGCTGGAGCAGGCGGACGTCCCGGGCGGGCGGGCCGGGCAGCAGAGCTTCGACGGCAACGCGGTCGACACCGGCGCGAGCGTGCTCACCATGCCGGAGCTGCTCGAAGAGGCGTTCGCCGCGGTCGGCGAGCCGCTGGCCAAGAACCTGCGCCTGACCCGGCTCGACCCGGCGTACCGGGCGCGGTTCGCCGACGGCAGCACGCTGGCGCTGCACACCGACGGCGACGCGATGGAGGCCGAGATCCGCGCCTTCGCCGGCGCCCGCGAAGCGGTGGGTTACCGGGCGCTGCGGCGCTGGCTGACCGAGCTGTACGCGGCCCAGAAGGACCGGTTCATCGGGGCCAACTTCGATTCGCCGTTCGACTTGGCCCGTCCCGAGCTGGCCCGTCTCGGCGCGCTGGGCGGTTTCGGCAGGCTCGGCCCGCGCGTCGGCCGCTACCTGCTCGACGAGCGGGTCCGGCGGCTGTTCACCTTCCAGTCGCTGTACGCCGGGCTCGACCCGGCGCGCGCGATCGGCGCGTACGGCGTGATCGCGTACATGGACACCGTCGGCGGCGTCTACTACCCCGAAGGCGGGATGGGCGAGATCGGCCGGGCGATGACCGGCGCGGCCGCGCGGGCGGGCGCGGACGTGCGGTTCGGGACCGAAGCCGCGTGGCTCGAACGGGTGCATTCGCGGGTGCGCGCGGTCCGGACGCGCTCGGGCGAGCGGATCGCCTGCGACGCCGTCGTGCTGGCCACCGAGCTGGGGACGGCCTACCGGCTCCTCGGCGCACGGCCTCGGCGGCCGGTGCCGCTGCGCTATTCGCCGTCCGCCGTGGTCCTGCACGGGCGGACCACCGAAAAGTGGGACCTCGGGCACCACACGATCTTCTTCGGCGCGGCCTGGGAGCGGACGTTCACCGAGATCATCCGCGAGGGCAAGCTGATGAGCGACCCGTCGCTGCTGGTCACCCGCCCGACGGCGACCGACCCGGGGCTGGCCGGCCGCGGCGGCGAGATCGTCTCGGTGCTCGCGCCCGCGCCGAACCTGCGCCGCGGCCCGATCGACTGGGACCGCGTCCGCGGGCCCTACCGCGAAGAGCTGCTCCGCACGCTCGAAGCGCGCGGCCTGACCGGGTTCGGCGAGGAGTTCACCGTCGACGAGACGATCACCCCGGCGGACTGGGCGGCGCGCGGGCTGACGGCCGGGACGCCGTTCTCGCTGGCGCACACGTTCACCCAGACGGGCCCGTTCCGCCCGGCGAACCTGGTCCGCGCGGCGGGCAACGTCGTGCTGGCCGGCTGCGGCACGACACCGGGCGTCGGCATCCCGCCGGTGCTGATCTCCGGACGGCTCGCGGCGGAACGGATCACCGGCCGGTGAACGAACTCGACGCCGCCGGCATCCACGGGCCGTCGTTGCGGGCCGCGTACACCGAGTGCCGCCGTATCAACGCCCACTACGGCCGCACGTTCTTCCTGGCGACGCGCCTGCTCCCGGCCCGGGCGCGGCCGGCGGCGCACACGTTGTACGGCTTCGCGCGGATGGCCGACGAGCTGGTCGACAACCCGGCGCCGGGCAGCGACCCGGCGGCTGCCCTGGACCGGGTCGGCGCCATGGTGGACGTCGTCTTCTCCGGCGGCGACCCGGGCGAACCGGTGCTGGTGGCCCTCGCCGACACCGTGCGGCGGTACGGCCTCTCGCGGGAGCTGTTCGACGCGTTCCTGAAGTCCATGCGGATGGACCTCGCACCGGTCGAATACCGGACGTTCGCCGAACTGGGCGAATACATGTACGGCTCGGCCGCGGTGATCGGGCTGCAGATGCTGCCGGTGTTCGGCACGGTCGGCCCGCCGGCCGACGCTTCGCCGGGAGCCGTCGCGCTCGGGGAGGCGCTCCAGCTGACGAACTTCCTGCGCGACGTCGGCGAGGACCTCGACCGCGGGCGGCTGTACCTGCCGACCTCGGAACTGGCCGCCTTCGGCGTCACCCGCGAACTGCTCGAGGCCCGGCGGCCCGACCCACGGATCCGGGCGGCCCTGGCGTACTTCGTCGCGCGGACGCGGGCGGTGTACCGGCGGGCCGAAGCGGGTGTGGCGTTGCTGCGTCCCGAATCGCGCCCGTGCGTGCGGACGGCGTTGACGTTGTACGAGGGAATCCTGGACGAGATCGTGGCTTCGGACTACGACATCCTGACGCGGCGAGCAGTGGTCCCGAAGTGGCGCAGGCTGGTGGTCGCACTACCACCCTTGGCCACCGTCTGGACGCGCGAGACGCTCGGAGGCGGTCGTAGGCTGCGATCATGACCGAACGACGCATCCGGATCGGCCTGCAGCTCCAGCCGCAGCACGCCGACTACGACTCCATCCGGCGCACCGCGTCGGCCGCCGAGGACCTCGGGGCCGACATCGTCTTCAACTGGGACCACTTCTACCCGCTCTACGGCGATCCCGACGGCAAGCACTTCGAGTGCTGGACCATGCTCGGCGCGTGGGCGGAGTCGACGTCCCGGGTGGAGATCGGTGCGCTCGTCACCTGCAACAGCTACCGCAACCCCGAGCTGCTCGCCGACATGGCGCGGACGGTCGACCACATCTCCGGTGGCCGGCTCATCCTCGGCATCGGCTCCGGCTGGTTCGAAAAGGACTACGACGAGTACGGCTACGAGTTCGGCACCGCGGGCGGCCGCCTCGACGACCTCGCCGAGTCCCTCCCCCGGATCGAGAGCAGGCTCGGCAAGCTGAACCCGGCGCCGACCCGCAAGATCCCGGTGCTGATCGGGGGCGGCGGCGAGAAGAAGACGCTCAAGCTCGTCGCCAAGCACGCCGACATCTGGCACGGCTTCGGCGACCCGGAGGTCGTCGAGCGCAAGGTCAAGATCCTCGACCAGCACTGCGCGGACGTCGGCCGCGACCCGGCCGAGATCGAGCGCTCGTGCGGTGTCCAGGGCGAGCCGGACGAGCTGGGCCCGAAGCTGCTCGGGCTGGGCGTCACGACGTTCACGGTCGGCGTGGGCGGCCCGGACTACGACCTCGACGCGCTGAAGTCCTGGATCGCCTGGCGCGACAAGACCCAGGGCTGAGCTTCACCCGCGCGCCCGGTGCGCGGCGACGCGTTCGCGCGTCGCGCACCGGGGCGAGCAGTACCGCCGCGGGCTCCCGCCACCCGTGTGGGCGAAGGGCTTCCCGCACGCCGGTGACGCGCACAGCCCTCCCGGTGGCCCCTGGCGCTCCGCCAGGAGCGACGCCAGGCCCAGCGCCGAGGACGTCACCAGCCAGGCGCCCCACGGCCCGTCGTCGGCGCTGTCGATGTGCAGGTGCCAGCCGTAGCCGTCCTCGTGGTCCGTCAGGCGCGGCGGGCCGGCGTACGCAGCGAACAGCCCGTTGAGCACTGAAGCCGCCGAAGCGGCGTCACGCGCTGCGAAGACTTCGCGCAGCTCACGCGCTGCCGCACGCAGTTCCGACACGTCGCTCGAAGAGAGCGAGACGTCCGGTTCGCCGTGAGCACGCAGGACCTGCGCCACCACGGCCGGCTCCGGGGACGGGGCCAGCAGAACACCCAGCAGATCCACCGCGCGCTGCACGGAATCCCGGTGCGGAAAAGCCATGCCCCACTGTAACGTCTTGCCGGTGATAAGACGTTACCTGGTCGGCGCCACGCTCGCCCGGACCGGCGACGAGCTGTCCGGTCCCGCGCTGCTGCTGCTCGGGATGACCGCCGGCCCGCACGCCGGTGCGGCATTGCTCGCCGGGCTGACCGCGGCCGCCGCCGCGGGCGGGCCGGTGTTCGGCGCGCTGCTGGACCGCAGTGCGCGTCCGGGACGGCTGCTCGCGGTCGCGCTCGGCGGCTACGCGGGCGGGATCGCGCTGGTCAGCGTCACCTTCGGGCACCTGCCACTGACCGCTGTCGTCGCCGTGGCGGTGGTGACCGGCCTGCTCAACCCCGCCATCGCCGGCGGGTGGACCGCGCAGCTGCCCGCGGTCGCCGGGCCCGCGCTGCCGGCCGCCAGCCGGTTCGACGCCATGACCTTCACCGCCGCCGCCCTCACCGGGCCCGGGCTCGCCGGGCTCCTCGGCGGGCCGGCCGGGCTCGTAGCCGCCGTCGGCCTGGTCGCCGCGGCGATCCCGGTGGCGTGGTTCCTGCCGAAGCGGTCACCGCGGAAGAGCCGCCTCCGGGACGGCTTCGGTGTCCTGGTCCGCAACGTGCCGTTGCGGCGGGCGACCGTCGCCTCGACGATCTCGTGCGCGGGCATCGGGATGGTCACCGTGTGTTACCCGCTGCTGGGCGCGGCGCACCTGCGCGGCCCGGCGGACGGCGCGCTGCTGCTGGCCGTCCTGGCGGTGGCCTCGCTGCTGGCCAACGCCGTCCTCGCGAGGTGGCCGCTGCCGTGGGCGCCCGACCGGACGGTGTGGCTGAGCACCCTCCTCCTCGCGGCGAGCTGCCTGGTGGCCGCGACCGGGCACGGCGTCGTCTTCGCGGCCGTGCTGGCCGGGTTCGCCGAAGGTCCGCAGCTCACGGCCTTGTTCGCGATCCGGCACCGCGAGGCGCCGGAGCACGTTCGCGCGCAGGTATTCACGACGGCGGCGAGCGTGAAGATCACCGGGCTGGCCGCGGGCGCGGCGCTGGCCGGTCCGCTGGCCGCGTGGTCGCTCCCGGCGTGCCTGATCGCCGCCGCGGCCGTTCAGCTGGTCGCGGCGTCGACAGCTTTCCGCAGGTCAGAACGCCATGGCCTGGGCGCGCCGCTTGACCTCGGTGCCGTGGCTGGTCCGCAGGGCGTTGATGGGCGTGCTCCCGGGCAGCGTGTCGTCCGCGGTGAACAGCCACCGCAGCATCTCGGTCCGCGAGAACCCGGAGTCGGCGAGCACGGTGATCGTGCCGGCCAGGCCCTTGACCACGCCGTCTCTGACGAAGAAATCGCTGGGCACGCACAGGTCACCGCCGCGCTTCAGCGCGATCAGCTGCCCGTCGCGCAGCATCTGCCGCACCTTGTTGGCCGAAGTCCCGAGAACGGTCGCCACCTCCGCCAGCGGAAGGACCGCGATGGCGGTGTCGAGGATGTCTTCGGCGACAGGAATCCCACTCACAGGTGACACTGTGCCACATTTCGTCCCCTCACCCGCTAGTGCGCACGGGTGACCCGCGAGGTCTCCTCCACGAGGCGTGGCCGATTCCGTACGATCCATACTCGTGACACGCACCCAACCCAGCCTGGTCGGCACGCTCCTGGAGCGGCGCTACCGGGTGGACCGGCTGCTCGCCCACGGCGGAATGTCTTCCGTCTATCGGGGGACGGACACCCGGCTGGACCGTCCGGTCGCGATCAAGATCATGGATCCGCGGTTCGCCGACGACCGGTCGTTCGTCGACCGGTTCGTGCGCGAGGCGCAGTCCGCGGCGCAGCTGCACCACCCGCACGTCGTGGCGGTGCACGACCAGGGGTTCGACCTGCCACCGGGTGCGGAGTCGGGGCTGGCGTTCCTGGTGATGGAGCTGGTCGACGGCGGGACGCTGCGCGACCTGCTGGACGACGGCCCGCTGGACGTCGCGCTGGCGCTGAGCGTCGCCGAGCCGGTGCTGTCGGCGCTGGCCGCGGCGCACCGGTCCGGGCTGGTGCACCGGGACGTGAAGCCGGAGAACGTGCTGATCGGCCGGGTCGGGCAGCACACCGGCGGGGCGGTGAAGGTCGCGGACTTCGGCCTGGTGCGGGCCGTGGCGAGCGCGGGCACGACCTCCGCGAGCGTCATCCTCGGCACGGTCGCCTACCTCTCCCCCGAGCAGGTCGAAACCGGCGCGGCGTCCGCGCGCGGCGACGTCTACTCCGCCGGGATCCTGCTGTACGAAATGCTGACCGGCCAGGTGCCCTACACCGGGGACACCGCCATTTCGGTCGCCTACCGGCACGTGAACGACGACGTGCCGCCGCCGAGCCTGCTGCGCCCTGAACTGCCGCCCGCCCTCGACGACCTGGTCGTCCGGGCGACCCGGCGGGACCCGCAGCTGCGGCCGGCCGACGCCGGGGAGTTCCTCAGCCAGCTGACCGCGGTGCGCGCCCAGCTGGGGCTGCTGCCGGTGACCGTGCCGATCCCGGTGTCCCACGGCCAGGGCGACCTCGCCGACACCGAGCGCACGCTGCCGCGGATCCCGCAGGTGCCCGACACCGCGAAGACGATGCCGGTGCACCGCCCGAACGCGACGCGGGCGCTGAGCCACGTCGCCGGGCCGGCGACCACGCAGGTGCCGCCCGTGACGCCGCCGCGGCGCCGGAGCCGGCCGGAGCCGGAGAAGCCGCCGCAGGACAACCGCAAGCGGGTCCTGGTGATCGCGGCCGCGGTGCTGCTGCTCGGCGGGCTGATCGGCGCGTTCGCGTTCATCCTCACCGACACCGGCGGCGACAAGACCGCCCGCGTGCCGAAGCTGGTCGGGCTGAACCAGGCCGCGGCGGGCGACGCGCTGCGGGCGGTGAAGCTGACCCCGACGTTCAGCCAGGAGTACGACAACACGGCGCCGTCGAACACGGTGCTGCGCGCCGACCCGCCCGAGGGCACGACGCTGTCGCCGAACGCGACCGTGTCGGTGGTGCTGTCGAAGGGCCGCCCGCAGGTGCCGGACGTCCGGCCGGGCACCGCGCTCGCCGACGCCGAGCAGGCGATCAAGGCGGCACAGCTGACGCCGGTCCGCGGCACCGACGACTTCGACCCGGAGGTCCCGCAGGGCGCGGTCATCCGCACGACGCCGGCCGCGGGCAGCCAGCTGACCATCGGCGGCCAGGTGACGATCATCGTGTCGAAGGGCCCGATCCCGCTGCCGCCGGTCCCGGACGTCACGGGCCGGAGCAAGGACGAGGCGTTCGGCCTGCTGCAGCAGGCCGGGTTCGAGCCGTTCCAGGCGGGCGAAGAGTTCAAGCAGGACGTCCCGGGCGGCGCGGTCACCCGGACCGACCCGCCGGCGAACTCGCAGCCGAAGGCCAAGCGGATCGGCGTGTTCGTCAACAACGCGGTCCAGGTGCCGGACGTCCGGTTCCGCTCGTTCGAGGACGCCCAGAAGATCCTGGAGCAGGCGGGCCTGAAGGCCGACCGCGACGGCGGCGGCCGCGGCCGCGGCAACGGCGGCGGCGGGTTCGACTTCGTGTTCCAGCAGGACCCGCAGCCGGGCTCGTTCGTGGCGAAGGGCTCGAAGGTCAAGCTGAAGGGCTTCGGGGGATGATCGGCAGCCGGGGCCGCGTGACGGGCACGATCGGCCCCGGCCTCATCGGCGAGGTGCTGCTGAACGTCCGCGGCGGCACGGAGGCGTTCTACGCGTACCCGGCGGATCCGGAGGAGACGTTCACCTCGGGCACGCAGGTGCTGGTGGTGGACTTCGAGCCGCCGCGGACGGTTTACGTGGAACGGTGGCAACCGCTGACCCGCTGATCGAGCGGGTCACGCGCACGGCCCCCGCCGCAAACACCCCGAACCACGGCAAAATCCCCGCCGCCGACCGGCGCGGCCAACGCGCTCCGCGCACCGCCGTGAATTCACCCGGCCGGTGGCAACCGCCGGCCCGCTGACAGCGTCGAAGAGGCACCAGCACACCCACAACAGAAAAGCGAGGGGGTCGGTGCCATGAGTCTCGTCGAAATCCTGCTGGTCTCGGCCGGTGGCGTCATCGCCGTCTTGATCGTCGTCTTCGGGATCCTGCGATTGCTCTACAAGGTCGCCGAACCGAACGAGGCGCTGATCATCTCCGGGCTCGGCGTGCGCGTCGACCGGGCCGAGACCGCGGACAGCCTGGGGTTCAAGATCATCACCGGCCGCGGGGTGAACGTCATCCCCGGGTTCCAGACCGCGCGGCGGCTGTCGCTGGACACCCGCGGCGTGAACCTGCAGGTCTCCTGCGTCTCCAAGCAGGGCCTGCCGGTCACCGTGCGGGCCGTCGTCATCTACAAGGTCGGCGACGACTACGCCTCGATCGCCAACGCCGCCCGCCGGTTCCTCGACCAGCAAAAAGGCATGAACGACACGATCCACGAGCTCTTCTCCGGCCACCTGCGCTCGATCGTCGGCGGGCTGACCATCGAGGAGATGATCCACAACCGGGACGCGCTCACCGGCGAGGTGCGGCAGTCCTCGGCCACCGAGATGATCAAGCTCGGCCTGATCGTCGACTCGCTGCAGATCCAGGAGATCGACGACGAGTCCGGCTACATCCTCAACCTCGGCAAGCCGCACGCCGCCGCCGTGGCCGCGTCCGCCCGGATCGCCGAAGCCCAGCGGGACCAGGAAGCCGCCGAGGTCGAGCAGATCTCCGCCGCGAAGAAGGCCGCCGCCGTGCGGGAAAGCCAGATCCAGCAGGCCGGGTACCAGGCCGAGGTCGACCAGGCGCGGGCGAAGGCGTCGCAGTCCGGCCCGCTGGCCGAGGCGACCGCGCGCCAGGAGGTCGTCGTCCAGGAGACGCGGGCCGCCGAGCTGGAGGCCGCGCTGGCCGAGCAGCGGCTGCAGTCGCAGGTCCGCAAGCCGGCCGACGCGAAGGCGTACGACACGCGCACGACCGCCGACGCCGCCCGTGACGCCTCGATCGCCAAGGCCCAGGCCGAGGCGAAGGAGACCGAGCTGCGGGCCGCCGCGGACGCCACGCGCGTCAAGACGGCCGCCGAGGCCGAGGCCCAGGCCACCAAGGCCCGCGCGGAGGCGATGGCGGGCGCGACCCGGGCGACCGGCGAGGCCGAGGCCGCCGCGGCCAAGGCCCGTGGCCTGGCGGAAGCCGAAGCCGCGAAGGCCCGCGGCCTCGCCGAAGCCGAGGCGGCCCGCGCGAAGGGCCTCGCCGAAGCGGACGCGATCAAAGCGCGCGCCGCGGCGCTGGCGGAAAACCAGGAAGCCGTCGTCGCGCAGCAGCTGGCCGAGCGCTGGCCGGAGATCGTCGAGGCGGGCGCGAGCGCGTTCGGCAACGTCGACCACATGGTCGTGCTCAACGGCGCCGACGGCGTGTCCGACATGTTCGCCAAGGCGCTTTCGCTCGGCGGAACCGGTCTCGGCCTGGCCCGGCAGCTGATGGACGCGATGGGCAAGCCGCCCGAGAAGGAGCTCGACGAGGCCGCCCGGAAGAACGGCGAACTCAAGTTGAGCGACTAGCGCGTCACGCAGCGTACGGCCCTTGTGTCCCGGATCACGGGAAGCAAGGGCCGTACGCCCGATCGGGGGCGGCAATTCCCGGGCGGTTGTCCTACCGTGGGCGCATGGTGCCGGACAGCGTGTCGCGGGCCGCCCGATGAGCAGCTTCTTCACCGGCGGTCCGCGCGAGCGTCCCCTGTTCCCGGTCCCGGAGCAGGAGCTCTACGCGTTCAACGGACGGCACTGGACCGATGCCCCGCGCGAGCACATCGTCCCGGCGGTGCTGCCGTGGGCGCAGCCGCTGGGCCGCTCCGAACGCACGGTGGTCGCGTTGCGGATCATCGAGGTGTGGCCGGAGGCGCTGACCCTGCGCATCACGGTGTACTCGCGGGACAGCCTGGTCGACGACCCCGCCGAGGGGCTGATCGACCACCGGCGCAAGCCCGACTACAACGGGTTGCTGATCGGCGTGCTCTACGCCGACGGCAGCCGGGCGAGCTCCGAGACGATCTCGGTGCCGTCCGCGTCCGAACCGGAGGCCCCGGTGCTGCGGGCCCAGCCGGTCGGCGGCACGCGTTTCGCCGTCGAGCACGAGGTCTTCCTGTGGCCGCTCCCCTCGGCCGGCCCGCTGAAGCTGGTCGTGCAGTGGACCGACCGCGACATCCCGGAGACCCGCACGACGCTCGACGGCGGCGCCATCCGGTCCGCGGCGAAGGACGCCGCGGAGATCTGGCCCGGTCTCGGCAAGCGGCAGGTGAACGGCCTGCCGGTGCGCCGGGTCGGCAAGCAGGTCGCGCTCACCCCCGACTGGGGGACCCCGGTGGCCCGGGCGGAAGACGCCCGGCCTGCTCCGGGCGAATGAATCTTTTTCCCGATCTGTGAGCCCGGGCACCGTGGCCCGGGGTATCTCGAATGGCTGAACGGGGTGGGCAGTTAGCTTCGTGGAAACACTTCGACCACCCGACCGTCATGTCGGGCTGGTGCAGTGGGTCCAACCCCTTCCGACGCACGAGGCCGTGCGCCCCCAGCGAACCCGGAAAGGTCGCCCATGGCAGGCTCGCAGCTCAGCGCACTCGACGTCGCTTTTCTTTGCCTGGAAAGCGAAACCACCCCGATGCACATGGGAGCGGTGGTCACCTTCACCGCCCGCGGCCCGGTGGACCCGGCCGCGTTGACCGTGTTGCTCGCGCAGCGCGCCGCCCGGCTGCCGAAGCTGCGCCAGCGGGCCCGCGCGGAACTCTTCCCGCCGGGCTCGGCCAGCTGGAGCGACGACCCGGATTTTGTTGCGGCCGACCACATTCACCACGTCGTGCTGAGTTCGCTGTACGAACCGGACCCCCTTTCCGCGTACGCGTCCCGCTGGATCGCCGAGCCGCTCGACACGACCCGGCCGCTGTGGGACCTGACGCTGGTCACCGGGCTGCCGGACGGGAAGTTCGCACTGCTGCTGAAACTGCACCACGCGCTGACCGACGGCGCCGGCGCGTACGCGGTCGCGGCCGGCCTGCTCGACGGCGTGAAACTGCCGGAGCGGGCCCCCGCCCCCATCCCCGCCCCGCGCTCCACTTTGGACACGGTGAAGGACGCGCTGGGTACGGTGTGGGGCCAGGCCGGGATCGCCTCGTCGCTGGTGCGAGCGGCCCGCCCGCCGCTCTCGCCGGTGTCGGCACCCCCCTCGGCCGAGCGGCGCTTGGGCTTCGTCCGGCTGCCGCTGACCGAGCTGCGCCGGGTACGCCGCGCGCACGGCGGCACGACCAACGACGTCGTGCTGGCGGTGCTGTCGGGGGCGCTGCGCGAGTGGCTGGTGAACCGGGGGCAGCGCGCCGACGGCCGCACGCTGCGCGCGCTGATCCCGGTGAGCGTGCGCGGCCGGGCCGGTGAGCAGCTCGGCGGCAACAAGCTTTCGGGTTACCTGTGCGACCTGCCGGTGGGCGAGGACGACCCGGTCGAGCGGCTGCGGGCGGTCCGCCGGGCGATGACCCGCAACAAGGCGGCGGGCCCGAGCCGCGGCGCGGGTGCCCTGCCGCTGCTGGCCGACCACGTCCCGCCGCTGCTGCACCGCCTGGGCACGCGCACGGCGGGCCAGGCCGCGCCGATGCTGTTCGACCTGGTGATCACCACGGTCCCGCTGCCACCGGCCCGGCTGTCGCTGCACGGCGCCCGCCTGGCCGAGATCTACCCGTTCGTGCCACTGGCCCCGCGCCACGCGGTGGGCATCGCGGTGGCGACGTACCGGGATTCGGTCCACATCGGACTGCAGGCCAACGGCGCGGCGGTCCCGGACGTGGGGTCGCTGCGTGACGCGGTCCTGAAGTCGGCGGCCCGGCTGCTCGACGCCTCCTAGTCTCCGGCGGCCGCCCGGATCAGCGCCTGGGCGGCCCAGTGCATCACCTCGGTGGTCTCGTCCGGCTCGAGGTGGCACGCGTCCCGGGTGACGATCAGCACCTCGACCCCGTAGACGAGCATGAGGCCCATCGTCAGCCGGCGGTGCGCCTCGGGCGGCAGCTTGCCTTCGAGCCGTCCGCGAGCACGGCCCGGACGTCCTGGTGCTGGACCTCGCGCTGGGCGCCGGCGCGGCGGCGCGCGCCGGGGTGCCGGTCCTGGCGATCCCCGCGCTGGACGACACGGTGATCGCGGGCGCCCTGCGTGCCGGGGTGCGCGGCTTCCTCCCCGCGCACCCCGCACCGGCCGACGTCACCCGTGCGATCCGCAACGTCGCCGCCGGGGCCGTCGTGTTCGGCGACGGCCTCGCGGACCGGCTCCCCCGGCTGCTGCAGTCCCCCGCGCCGCTGCCGGAGCTCACCCTGGCCCGCACCGCGGGCCTGGCCCCGGTCTAGCCGCGGAGCATCTCCGCGACCAGGAACGCCAGCTCCAGCGACTGCTGCGTGTTGAGCCGCGGGTCGCAGGCCGTCTCGTAGCGGCCGGACAGGTCGACGTCGGAGATCTCCTGGGCGCCGCCCAGGCACTCCGTGACGTCCTCGCCGGTCAGCTCCACGTGGATGCCGCCCGGGTACGTGCCCAGCTGGTTGTGCACCTCGAAGAAGCCCTGGACCTCGTCGACGATCCGGTCGAAGTGGCGGGTCTTGTAGCCGGTGGACGACTCGTGGGTGTTGCCGTGCATCGGGTCGCACTGCCAGATGACCTTGTGCCCGGACGCCTCGACCTTCTCGACGATCGCGGGCAGCACCTCGCGGACCTTGCCGTTGCCCATCCGCGCGATGAGCGTCAGGCGGCCCGGCTCGTTGCGCGGGTCGAGGCGCTCGACGTACTCCAGCGCCTGCTCCGGCGTGGTCGTCGGGCCGATCTTCAACCCGATCGGGTTGGCCAGCAGCTCGGCGAACGCGATGTGCGCGCCGTCCAGCTGGCGGGTGCGCTCGCCGATCCAGAGGAAGTGCGACGACAGGTTGTACAGCTTGGGGTCCGCCGCGTCCGCGTTGTCCAGGCGCAGCATGGAGCGCTCGTAGTCGAGCAGCAGGGCCTCGTGGCTGGCGAAGATCTCCGTCGACTGCAGCGACGTGTCCGTGACACCGCACGCCGACATGAACCGCAGGCCACGGTCGATCTCGTTGGCCAGCGACTCGAAGCGCTGCGCCGCCGGCGACGCCGACACGAAGTCCTTGTTCCAGTCGTGCACCTGGTGCAGGTCGGCCATGCCGGCGGCGGTGAGCGCGCGGACGAGGTTCATCGCGGCGCCCGCGTTCGCGTAGGCGCGGATCATCCGGCCGGGGTCCGGCACGCGCAGTTCGGGCTTGGCGACCAGGGAGTTGATGATGTCGCCGCGGTAGACCGGCAGGCCCAGCGCGTCGGTCGCGGCCGAGCGCGGCTTCGCGTACTGGCCGGCGATGCGGCCGACCTTGACCACCGGCAGGCTCGCGCCGTAGGTCAGCACCACCGCCATCTGCAGCAGCGTGCGCAGGTTGGCCCGGATGTGCGGCTCGGTGTTGGACTCGAACGTCTCGGCGCAGTCGCCGCCCTGCAGCAGGAACGCCTCGCCGCGGGCGACCATGGCCAGCCGCCCCTTGAGCCGGTCGATCTCGGCCGGGACGGTGATCGGCGGCACGCTCTCCAGCACGCCGCGGACCCGGCGGGTCACCTCGGGGTCGGGCCACTCCGGCTGCTGGGCCGCCGGCAGCGCCAGCGCCTTGTCGAGCCGCGCGCGCAGCTCGGGCGGCAGGGGCGGCAGCTCGGGCAGTGTGTCGACGGGGACGTCCACAGTCCAGTTCACACCCACCAGGATAAGGTCCGCCGCGTGCTGCGCTTCTCCAGGTTGGCCACCGAAGCCCTGGCCCCCTGGGTGTGGGTCCTGACACTGCCGCTCGCCGTCGCCTGGGCCGCCACCGGCCACCGGCCGCTCCCCACGCTGAGCTGGGGACTGCTCATTTCCGTCACCGGTTCGCTGATCCCGATGGCGGTGATCGTGCGCGGCGCCCGGCGCGGCAGGTGGGACGGCCACCACGTGACGAACCGGGCCGGGCGGCGGATCCCGCTGCTGGTCGCCGGGGTGTCGCTGGGCCTCGGGTTCGCCGTGCTGCTCGCCGGCGGCGCGCCCGTGCAGCTGGTCGCGCTCGCGGCGTCGATGCTGGCGAGCCTGGTGGTCGCGGTGGCGATCACGTTCGGGGCGAAGTTCAAGATCTCGCTGCACGCCGCGGTGGCCTCGGCCGCCGTCGTCGTGCTGGCCCTGACGTACGGCCCGTGGGCGCTGCTGCTCGCGCTGCTCGCGGCCTGGGTGGCGTGGTCGCGCGTCGCGCTGCGCGACCACACCACCGCGGAGGTGCTGGCCGGCCTGCTGATGGGGGTGGTCGTCGGCGGGGGCGGCTACTGGGTGCTGCTCACCGCCTTGACCTGACCCCGGTCCTCAGCAGGGCCGTCCCGAGGCGAACGTCGCGAACACGCCGGCCCCCGAGAACGCCGGAATCCGCAGCACCAGTCCGCTGTATTTCGGGCCGGTGAAAAGGCACCAGGGGTTCTGGGTGCCGTTTTGTTCGGCGAACGCGGTGAACGGCGGCGTGATCGACGGTGTCGGCGCCCCGAGGCAGAGGTCGTTGCCGTCCGTGCCGAGCAGCCGGAGGCTTTCCGGAAGGCAGAACGTGGTCCGGGCCGACGCCGCCGGGGCGGTCAGCAGGGCCGCGGCCAGCACGGACACGACGAAGAACAGCACTCTTTTCATCGATTTTCCCCTCATTTCCCCCGAGGGGGAAATGTCCCCCTCACCCTTCAGACTGACAGGAGCGGTCCGCGGCGGGGAAGACCCCGTCACGCAGATAGCCCAGCACTGCTTCGTTCCCGCAAGCGTTTTCCCGCGTGAAGACGCCGTGCCCGCCGGCGTCGACGGTGACCATCCGGGCGCGGGCGCCGAACGCCGCCCGCGTCTCGCGCGCGCCGGACAGCGGGGTCGCCGGGTCGCGCCGGTTCTGCACCAGCAGGACGTTCGCCGGACCGGGGCCGCCGACGCGCACCGGCGGCTCGGCGCGCTCGACCGGCCAGAACGCGCACGGGTTCACGTTCGCCGCGGCCGGGCCGAACATCGGGTGGGCGGTCCGTTCGCGCGCCACCGCGTGCTGGTAGTAGCCGACCGGCTCCGGCCAGTCGGAGTCGTTGCAGATCACCTGGAGCTGGAGCGCGGCGCGGTTGTCGCCGTCGAGCGGGCCGGCCGCGGTGCGCGTGGTGCCCGCCCATTCCCGGGCCAGTGCCGGGAAGAAGGCGTCGTCGTAGAGCCCGTTCCAGGTGTCCGACCGGAACTCCGGCCCGCGGACGGCGGCGAGCTGGAAGAACTTCGCCGTCACCGCGGCCGGCGTCCGCCCCAGGTGGTAGACGTCGTCGCGCGCGGCCGCCCACGCGGCGAAATCCGGGAAGCGGTCGTCGAACCCTTCGGCGAACCGCTGGTTGGCGCGGACGTCGAGACCGCGCGGCCCGAGAACGCTGTCGAGCACGATCCGATCGGTGCGGCCGGGGAACATCGACGCGTAGGCGGCGCCGAGGTAGCTGCCGTAGGAGACGCCGTAGTAGGAGATCTTCTTCTCCCCCAGCGCTTCCCTGATCCGGTCGAGGTCCCGTGCGGTGTTCGCGGTCGTCATGTGCGGCAGCAGGTCCTTTGTGGACGCATTTCCGCACTTCTCGGCCACCGCCTTGGCTTTCGCCGCGGTGACGACGACGTCCCGCGGCCCGTCCGCGTACGGGCCGAGGACCGCGCCACGTTCCTCGGCCGTGGTCATGCCGCACGTGACCGGCGTGCTGTAGCCGGTGCCGCGGGGGTCGAAGCCGACGACGTCGTAGGCGTCCGGGAGGCCGGAGCCGCCCATCCGCTGCAGCAGCTGGGCGGGCATGGCGAGCGCGGGGCTGCCGGGCCCGCCGGGGTTCATCAGCAGCACGCCCCGTTTCCTGCCGGGGGCGGCGGCGTGGCGGGAGAGCGTGAGCTCGATGGTGCGCTCCGGGTGCGCGTAGTCGAGCGGAACGCGCAGGGTGGCGCATTCGAGCCCCTCCGTCGGCGACGGCGACATCCCGTAGTCCGGACAGGGGGTCGTCCACCGGAGTTTCGCAGCCGCGGCGGCCGGAGGTGCCGCGAGCAGGGGCAGGAAGGCCAGGACGATCAGGGTTTTCCGCATGCCCCGAGCTTCCTGCGGTCTGTTCGCGCAGACGTCAGCCCAGGGAACGGAACCACGGCTCCGCCCCTGGGCTGACGGGGATCACGCGGCTTGCGCGCGGGTGTAGAGGTTCTGCGCGTCGGCACCGAAGTACGGGCCGAACATGTAGCCGGGCAGGAAGTTGTAGCCGAAGCTGTTCACCGAGGCCTGCACGCCGGTGCCGGTGCTTTCGTTGAACGAGAGGAACCACGGACCGCCGCTGGAGCCGCCGGTCATGTTGCAGCTCATGCCGTGGTCCTTGGTCAGCAGGAAGTCGGTGAAGGTGCTGCCGCTGCAGTAGATCAGCTTGGTCCCGTCGTAGGGCGAGGCGGCGGGGTAGCCGAAGGTGTACATGGTCTGGTTCTTCGGCTGGTTGAAGGCAATACCCTGCGCGCCGACGACATCGGTGAGCCGCTGCGAGTTCAGCGGGTTGACCACGGCCATGCCGACGTCGTAGTTGATGTCCTCGCCGGCTTCCCACTGCGGAGTGGTGAGGGTGGTCTTGGCGCTCCACTGGCCGTAGGGAGCGTTCCCGTTGTTGTAGCCGGGGACGAAGACCCACTGGGTGTGCCAGGTGCCCTGGTACTTGACGCAGTGCCCGGCGGTGACGACGACACTGCCGTTGGAGCTGGTGACGGCATCCCCGGAGCACGACGCTTTCTGGCCGTTGAAGAGGAAGAAGACACGCCCGGCGGTCTGGGTGACCTTCCCGCCGCCGGTCCAGGGGCCACCGCCGTTCGGAATGCTCTGGATGATCGCGCTCTGGCCTTTGGCCACGTCTTTCGGCGTGACTGCCGGGGCCTTGACGAGCGACTCCATGGGGACGGCTGCCCGCATGGCATCGGGGGTCCAGAAGGGTTTCGCCTCGGCCGGAGTGCCGACGAGGGCGAACGCGAGAGAGAGGATGGCGGTGATCACCGCGGTTTTCGTGTGCTTCAAGACGCCCCACCTTCCGCAGAAGTGAATCGTCGCAAAGGCGACACAACGCCTCGAAAGTAGTTGGCTGTGTACAGAGTGCACAGCCGCCGTTCGGCGTAACGACAGGCGGTCAGCCGTTCCCGGGGTCGAGACCCACCCGCGACTCCTGCAGGGTGAGGAACTGGTCGACGACCTCGGTCACGCCGGGACACTCGCCCGGGCGGAGGGCCGGCAGGACCGACGGCCATTCGTTCGACTGCGCCACCTGAGCGAGGAGCCTGGAACGCGCGGGCTCCGCCAAACGATCGGCCATCGCCACCAGCGCCGAACTCCTCTCGAAGGGCGACAGGGAAGTACTGGCAAGGTGAAGAGCCCGCTCGAGGTCGCATTCGGCCAATCGTTCAAGGAAAGCCTTGACCGCCGCCGAACGGTGCTTGACTTCGAGGTTGTCGAGCACTTCAAGGCCGTCGCCGTAACCGACGGCACCCATCGCTTCGGCCAGTGCCACCGCCAGCAGGGACGGGGCTAATTCATTGACGGGTCCGCCTCGCACGATCTCGGCTGCCGATTCGATTCGACCCTCGGCACAGAATTCCCTGATGACTACCTTATAGGCACTGTCACGATGGTACGATTTTTCGATCTTCCGGGCGATCTCAAGTCCTTGATCCGGAAACCCGGCGGCACAGTGGAGAGCGACCAGTCGAGGCAGCTCGGATTCCATGAGAGACTGCTCGGCCACGCGATCGCCGACACCGCGGACGATGCGGCACACTTCTTTCGCTGCCCCGGCGGCACGGTGCCGACGAACCAGGGGAATCATGACTTCGAACATCGCCGAAGTGCCCACCAGCCGCAGCCCCACCCGTTCGGCCAGTTCCATATCACCCGACTCGGCCAGCAGTTCAGCGATCCCCGAAAAGCCGTGTCGGCGCGCCCCCGACGCCAAGACAACCCGGGCGAACCGTTCGGCAGCCGGCACATCGCGCGCCGCTACGACGAAGTCGGCGACGCGCCGGAATGATGGTTTGTAGCCGTGCTCGTCACTCAGGCTGCGGGCGGCTGATTCGGCCTCCGACGCCAAAGTCTCCGCCTTCGCGGTGTCGCCGGCCTTCAGCAGGCCTTCGGCGATCGCCGTCATGGCCGCCGCACGGACCTCCGTGCCGACATATCCGCTCCACTCGTCGGATTTGATCGCGAGTAGCTCCATCGCCCGCTTGTCGTCATGCGCGGCAAGTGACTCGAGGACAGGGAACAATGCACGCCTGCCGTGAACGGGCGAGATGAGGTCGAGAAGCGACTCGGCGAAACCAACGCTTCCTTGTTCGATGGCCAGCTCGACGAGATCGCACACGTAGTCCCCGCGGCGATTCGAGTCACCGAGGCCGAGCACCTTCTCCTTCGCGCGTTCGAGGTCGGTGCGGGCCAGGTCTTCGAGTTCCATTGAGAAGACGATCCCAGGCGCGGCCGCGGAGGCAGCGAGGTCGGCTGCTGCTTCCGGATCTCCGTCGTCCCGGAGCCGGCGCGCGGCCCGAGTGATCACGTCGACGCTGGAAGAAAGGTCTAAATCCTCGGCGACTGCGACAGCGCGGGCAACGTCCCCTTGTTCGATCAGCCGACGAGCCACGAAGTGGCGCGTATTGATCCTCGCCTTGTCGTCCGGAATCTTGTCAGCAGCGGCCAGCATCGTGGCCGGGTCGGTCAAGGGACGCGGGGCCGCCAAAGTGAGCAGTGCCCGGCGACGCCAGCTGGCATCCCCGATGGCTTCGGCCATCGCCATAGCGCGCGGGAGATCGCCGGCGGCCGCGATCTCGGTGAGGAGATACTGTCTGACGATCGGAAACTCTGCTTCGTCGACGGCCTCGGTCACGATTCGGTCGGCCCGGTCAGCCCGCCCGGCTCGAACCATTACCGGGACCAGTTCGTAGACCGCGTCGGCTCTCCGTTTCGGCTCGGAGATCGAACGCGCGAGCGCCTCCGCGCGAGCGAATTGGCCCAGCCGCGCCCACAGTGCCGGCAACCGCGCCGGGGTCCGGGCGTTCCGGGCTTCCAGGTCGTCGCGGTGCATCGACAGCTTGAGCAGGCCGACTACGTCGGGCTGGGCCGACGCCGAAACCTCCGCGTGGGCGGCCGCGATCTCGGCCTGAGCCGCGGCCTCACCGCCGGAGACGTCCTGCAGCCGTTCTTGCCTGGCCAGGTCCGTGACGCACTCGACCAGACGCTGGAGCTGCCCGGTCTCCTGCAGAAGCCGCGGATAGCCCAGCAGGAGGAACTGGGGCGTCGACGCGGGCCACCCTCGATCCCGGTACTCGTCGGCCCAAGCCATGAGACGGTCCCGGTAGGCCTGCAGACCGTCCGAGCCGAACCGGCCCACCGCCCGTGCCTGCAGGCCCTCGTGCGCCAGCACGTAGACCTCCGGGCCGAAATTCCACCGGGCCCGCCGTCGGCTGAACGCCCGGCCCTCGACACTGTCCAGGATGCGGTGCACCGAATCCGCCTGCCTGCCGACGAGCTCGACGAGGTCGTCCCGGCTCAGGCCGCCGCGGGCGGCGACCAGCAGGCCGAGCACGTCCCTGGCTTCGGCCTCCCCGTCCAGGAGCCGGTCGAGATCGCCCTTCATCTCCAGCTCGGCTGCGGAAGCCGCGGACGACGAAACGAGTTCGCGCACGATCGCCGGATCGCGCAGGGGGTGGTCCGGGTGCAACGCCGGCGGGATGCCGGGGTTCGGCCGCCCCGTGACGATCACGCGCATGCCGTGTGTCGGCCGGCGGGGCAGCAGTGCGGCGATGCTCCCCGCTCCGTCGTTCTCCCCCGCTCCGCGGTCCTCGTCGAGCCCGTCGACGATCAGGATCAGCCGGTGGCCGAGGCGCTCAGTGACTTCCGCGGCCGCGTCCAGCAGTCCCGGGAAGCCCGACGCGCCGGCGTTCTCCGGCAGCGGGATACCCAGTACCTCCGCCAGTTGCAGGTCCACCTCGGTCAGGAAGCCCGCCCGGCCATCGGCTTCCGCGTCCGGCGCCCGGACGAAGAACGGGACCAGCCGGACTCCCTCGGGCGGATCGAGCGCGAAAGAGGCCATGAGGGCGGTCTTGCCGCTCCAGGCGTCGGCTCTCCACCACGCGTAGGGAGACGCAGGATCAGCCGCCAGGCAAAACCGCTTCAGCTCGGCCAGCTCGGTCTCCCGGCCGACGAGCGTGTCCGGAGCCAGCTCGCGCACCTTGCCCAGGTACCAGGATTTCGCCGCGCCGGTCGCGCCGTAGTGAAAGTCGCCTGCCACGATCCCGACCTGGACGAGGTCGCCGGTGTTGCCGTCGCCGACGGAGGCCGAGTTGACGATCCGCTCCGGCGGCTTGGTCATCGACGATCCTCCCCCGTCACCGTTCGCTGGCTCTCCCAGCGTCGCTGCGAAACCGCCCGGTGTTACGCCGAAGGCCCCCTCACCAGCGGTGAGGGGGCCTTTCGAACCGAACCGATCAAACCACCGCGAGCGGCAGCGCCGTCGGGTGCACCGGCGCCGGCAGGTCCGACGCCCCCGTCAGGTACGTGTCCACCGCGTTCGCCACCGAACGGCCCTCCGCGATCGCCCACACCACCAGCGACGCTCCGCGGTGGGCGTCCCCGCACACGAACACCCCGGGCGTCTCCGTCTGCCAGTCCGCGCCACAAGACAACGTTCCGCGGCGGGTCAACGAGAGACCCAACCCGGACAGCAGCGGCATCTCCTCGACGCCCTCGAAACCGATCGCCAGCAGGACCAGGTCCGCCGGCAGCGTCTCCACCTCGTCGTTCACCGGGATGACCTCGCGCCGCCCGGTGGCCGGGTCCTTCTGGACGCGGACCTGCTGCAGCTCCACCGCCGTCACGTGGCCCTCGTCGGACCCCACGAACCGGCGCACCGCCACCGCGAACTTGCGCTCGCCCGCCTCTTCGTGCGCCGCGTACGTGCGCAAGATGTACGGCCACGTCGGCCACGGGGACCGCGAGTCGTCCCGGACAGCAGGCGGCATCGGGTACTGGTCCAGCTGGGTCACCGACAGCGCGCCCTGGCGCGTTGCCGTTCCGTACGAGTCCGCGCCCGTGTCGCCGCCGCCGATGATCAGGACGTGCTTTCCGCGGGCGTCGATCGCCGGGGGGCCGTCGCCCTCCACGTACCTGTTGGCCGGGACCAGGTGCTCCATCGCCAGGTGGATGCCCGCCAGCTCGCGGCCCGGTGTCGTCGTGTCGTCGCGGCCGCGCAACGCGCCCACCGCCAGCACCACCGCGTCGTACTGGGCGCGCAGGTCCTCCACCGACAGGTCGACGCCGACCTCGCAGCCCGTCACGAACCGGGTGCCCTCCTTGCGCAGCTGCGCCAGGCGGCGATCGAGGACCTTCTTCTCCATCTTGAACTCGGGGATGCCGTAGCGCAGCAGCCCGCCGAGGCGGTCGTCGCGCTCGTACACCGTGACCTCGTGACCCGCGCGGGTCAGCTGCTGCGCCGCCGCGAGGCCGGCCGGGCCGGAGCCGACGATCGCCACGCGGCGGCCACTGGACACTTCGGACACCTGGGGCTGGACGTACCCCGCTTCCCAGGACTGGTCGGCGATCGTCTGCTCGACGCGCTTGATCGACACCGGGCCGCCCGACAGCGGCGAGATCGACAGCACGCAGCCCGCCTCGCACGGCGCCGGGCACAGCTTCCCGGTGAACTCGGGGAAGTTGTTGGTCGCGTGCAGCCGGTCGCTCGCCGCGGCCCAGTCACCGCGGCGGACCAGGTCGTTCCACTCCGGGATCAGGTTGCCCAGCGGGCAGCCGGAACTCCCCGAGTGGCAGAACGGGATGCCGCAGTCCATGCACCGCGACGCCTGCTTGCGCACCTGTTCGTTGCGCTCGCCCGGGTCGACCTCCGCGTAGACCTCGCCCCACGAGGAAAGCCTTTCCTCGTAAGACTTCTTCGCGGGCTCTTCGCGTTCGAACTTCAGGAAACCGGTCGGGTCAGCCACGAGCGGCCCCTGTGTCCTGCGGGATACCCGCACCCAGTCGGCCCTCGTGGCCGGGGCTCCGCCAATTGTCAGCCACGAGCTGCCTCCATGATCGCCTCGTCGACGTCGCGGCCGGCGGCGCGAGCCGCCTTCGCCGCGTCCAGGACCCGCTGGTAGTCGCGCGGCATCACCTTCGTGAACGCCACGGACCGGCGCGGCCAGTCGCCGAGCAGCGAGGCCGCGACCGCGGAGCGGGTGAGATCGTAGTGCTGTTGCACGGTTTTCTTGAGCCACGCCAGGTCGTCGGCGGTCGGCCGCAGCAGGTCGACCATGTCCTGGTTGACCTTCTTCGCGTCGACGTCGAGGACGAAGGCGATGCCGCCGGACATGCCGGCCGCCAGGTTGCGCCCGGTCGGGCCGAGCACCACCGCACGGCCGCCGGTCATGTACTCGAAGGCGTGGTCGCCGACGCCCTCGGCGACGACCGTGGCGCCGGAGTTGCGGACGCAGAAGCGTTCGCCGACCTGGCCGCGCAGGAAGATCTCGCCGCCGGTGGCGCCGTAGGCGATCGTGTTGCCCGCGATCGTCTGCGCCTCGGCGGCGAAGGACGCCTCCGGGTCGGGGCGGACGACGACCCGGCCGCCGGAGAGGCCCTTGCCGACGTAGTCGTTCGCGTCGCCGACCATGTCGAGGGTGATGCCGCGCGGCAGGAACGCGCCGAGCGACTGGCCGGCCGAACCGGTGAGCGTGACGTGGATCGTGCCCTCGGGCAGGCCGTCCCCGCCGTAGCGGCGGGTGATCTCCGAGCCCAGCAGCGTGCCGACGGTCCGGTTGACGTTGCGCACCGGCAACTCGATGTTGACCTGGTGCGCGTCTTCCAGCGCCGCCTCGGCGAGCTGGATCAGCGTGCGGTCCAGGGCGTGCTCGAGGCCGTGGTCCTGGCCGCGCGTGCGCCGCTTGGCGCCGCCGTAAGGCGTCTCCGAAGGCATCTCGAAGATCGGCGCCAGGTCCAGACCGGACGCCTTCCAGTGGTCGACGGCCTCGTCGGTGTTGAGCAGCTCGGCGTGGCCGATGGCCTCGTCGAGCGTCCGGAAGCCCAGCGCCGCCAGGGTTTCCCGGACTTCTTCGGCGACGAACTTGAAGAAGTTGACGACGTGCTCGACCTGGCCGGTGTAGCGCTTGCGCAGCTCCGGGCTCTGCGTGGCGACGCCGACCGGGCAGGTGTCGAGGTGGCAGACGCGCATCATGATGCAGCCCGCCACGACCAGCGGCGCCGTCGCGAAGCCGTACTCCTCGGCGCCGAGCAGCGCCGCGATGACGACGTCCCGGCCGGTCTTCATCGCGCCGTCCACCTGCACGGTGATCCGGTCGCGCAAGCCGTTGAGCAGCAACGTCTGCTGGGTCTCGGCGAGGCCGATCTCCCACGGCGTGCCCGCGTGCTTGAGCGAGTTCATCGGGGACGCGCCGGTGCCGCCGTCGTGGCCCGAGATGAGCACGACGTCCGCGTGTGCCTTGGACACGCCGGCCGCGACCGTGCCGACGCCCAACGAGGACACCAGCTTCACGTGGATGCGGGCGTGCTCGTTGGCGTTCTTGAGGTCGTGGATCAGCTGGGCCAGGTCCTCGATGGAGTAGATGTCGTGGTGCGGCGGCGGCGAAATGAGGCCGACGCCCGGCGTCGAGTGCCGGGTCCGCGCGATCCACGGGTACACCTTGTTCGGCGGCAGCTGGCCGCCCTCGCCGGGCTTCGCGCCCTGCGCCATCTTGATCTGGATGTCGTCGGCGTTGACCAGGTATTCGCTGGTGACGCCGAAGCGGCCCGACGCGACCTGCTTGATCGCGCTGCGGCGCTCGGGGTCGTAGAGCCGCTCGGGGTCCTCGCCGCCCTCGCCGGTGTTGGACCGGCCGCCGATGCGGTTCATCGCGATGGCCAGGGTTTCGTGCGCCTCGGCGGAAATCGAGCCGTACGACATCGCGCCGGTGTTGAAGCGCTTGAAGATCGCCTCGGCCGGCTCGACCTCGTCGAGCGGCACCGGCTCGCGGACGCCTTCCTTGAACTTGAACAGCCCGCGCAGCGTGCCGCCTTCGCGGTAGAGGCGGTGCACCTCGTCGGTGTACTTGCGGTAGACCTCGTCGCGGCCGGTCTTGGACGCGTGCTGCAGCAGGAACACCGTCTCCGGCGTGAACAGGTGCAGCTCGCCCTCGCGGCGGTAGGCGTACTCGCCACCCGTCTCGAGTCCACGGTGGACGCGGTCGGTCGGGTTTTCCGGGTAGGCACGGCGATGCCGCGTCGCGACCTCTTCGGCGAGCACCTCGAGGCCGACGCCGCCGAGCTTCGACGACGTCCCGGTGAAGTACTCGTCGAGCAGGTCCTGGCTCAGGCCGAGGGACTCGAAGACCTGGGCGGCGGTGTACGCGCCGACCGTCGAGATGCCCATCTTGGACATGATCTTCAGGACGCCCTTGACCAGCGCCTGCACGTAGTTGCGGACGGCCTTGGCGGGCTCGATGCCGGTGACCGCACCCTGCCCGATCATGTCCTCGATGGTCTCGAAGGCCAGGTACGGGTTGACCGCGGCGGCGCCGTAGCCGAGCAGCAGCGCGATGTGGTGCACCTCGCGGGCGTCGCCGGATTCGACGACCAGCGCGACGCGCAGGCGTTCCTTGGTGCGGACCAGGTGGTGGTGCACCGCGGAGACCAGCAGCAGCGACGGGATCGGCGCCATCCGGTGGTCGGAGTCGCGGTCGGACAGCACGAGCGTGCGCGCGCCGGCCGCGATCGCCTCGGACGCCTCGCGCCGGACGCGCTCGATCGCGCCCGCCAGCGCCTCGGCCCCACCGTCCACTTCGTACAGTCCGGAAAGGACGCTGCAGGCGAAGCCGGGGAGGTCGCCGTCGTCGTTGATGTGGATGAGCTTGGCGAGCTCGTCGTTGTCGATGACCGGGTACGGCAGCTTCAGGTGCCGGCAGGACGCCGGGCCGGGAGCCAGCAGGTTGCGCTCCGGACCCATGATCCGCGCCATGCAGGTGACGAGCTCCTCGCGGATCGCGTCCAGCGGCGGGTTGGTCACCTGGGCGAAGTTCTGCTTGAAGTAGTCGTAGAGCAGCCGGGACCGCTTCGACAGCACCGCGGGCGGGGTGTCCGAGCCCATCGAGCCGATCGGCTCGGCGCCCTTCTCGGCCATCGGCGCGAGCAGGATCTTGAGCTCTTCTTCGGTGTAGCCGAAGGAAAGCTGGCGCCGCAGCACGGAGTCGTGGCTCTGCACGACGTGGTCGCGGTCGGGCAGCTCGGCGATCTGGAGCAGGCCCGCGTGCAGCCACGAGTCGTAGGGCAGCTCGCTCGCCAGCGCGGACTTGACCTCTTCGTCGTCCACGATCCGGCCGGCCTCGGTGTCGACCAGGAACATCCTGCCGGGCTTGAGCCGCCCCTTGGCCACGACGTCCTTCGGCGCGACGTCCAGCACGCCGGCCTCGCTGGCCAGCACGACGCGGTCGTCGGCCGTGCGCCACCAGCGCGCCGGGCGCAGGCCGTTGCGGTCCAGGACCGCGCCGACCAGGCTGCCGTCGGTGAAGGTGACGCAGGCCGGGCCGTCCCACGGCTCCATCAGGCTGGCGTGGAACTGGTAGAACGCGCGGCGCTCGGGCTTCATGGTGGCGTGGTTCTCCCACGCCTCCGGGATCATCATCAGCACCGCGTGCGGCAGCGACCGGCCGCCGAGGTGCAGGAGTTCGAGGACCTCGTCGAAGGACGCCGAGTCCGACGCGTCCGGCGAGCAGATCGGGAATAGCCTGCTCAGGTCGCCGGTGAGGACGTCGGACTCCAGCAGCGCCTCCCGCGCCCGCATGCGGTTGCGGTTGCCGCGGATGGTGTTGATCTCGCCGTTGTGGGCCACGAACCGGAAGGGGTGCGCCAGCGGCCACGACGGGAAGGTGTTGGTGGAGAAGCGGGAGTGCACCAGCGCGATGGCGCTTTCCAGGCGTTCGTCGCGCAGGTCGGCGAAGAACGCCGGCAGCTGCTCCGGCGTCACCATGCCCTTGTAGACGAGCGTCCGGGAGGACAGGGACGGGAAGTACGTGCCGCAGCCGGCGGTGACGCTTTCGTGCTCGACGCGCTTGCGCAGGCAGAAGGCCAGCCGATCCAGCTGCAGGCCGGACTTTCCGTCGCCGGTGACGAAGAGCATGGCGAAGTGCGGCATGACCGAGCGGGCGGTCGGGCCGATGTCGGCCCGGTCGGCGTCGACCGGGACCTCGCGCCAGCCGAGGACCTCCAGGCCTTCTTCGACGGCGATGCGTTCGCAGAGTTCGACGGCCTTGCGGCGCTGCTCGGCGTCCTGCGGCAGGAAGGCGATGCCGGCGGCGTAGGTGTGGTGGCCCTGCTCGTCGGGCCCGGGCAGCTCGAAGCCGGCCTCGGCGCGCAGCAGCACGTCGGGCAGCTGGAGGAGGATGCCGGCACCGTCGCCGGAGGTGGGTTCGGCGCCCGCGGCGCCGCGGTGGTCGAGGTTGGTCAGCGCGGCCAGGCCGTCGGTGACGATGCCGTGGGATCGGCGCCCGCGGATGTCGGCCACCATGGCCACACCGCAGGAGTCCTGCTCGGTCTCCGGGTCGTACAGACCCTGCTTGCCGGGCATGGCGGAGAAGATCAACGGGACCTCCTTCGTCGTCTTGTCGTGCGGGGCCGGGCTACCGGCCGGGGAGCGCACGGGACGACGATGGCCCGCTTGTTAGCGCGACTTTAACACCTGGGAAACATGCCAGCAGCATCTCAGAGCGCCCCGGACGGCGTCGGACGGTAACGATCTGGCTGCGCGGAACGACGTAGTTCCTGATGGGCTTCCGGTAGTTCGTTCCGCTAAGTATACGGCCCGGAAACTCCGGTCGAGTCTAACGTGACCTGATCGGCTCGCTGTGTCCGCGGTCACTAGAACGTGTTACATTTCGCCGCATGATCCTCGATCGGTTCAAGCTCACCGACCAGGTCGCGGTGGTCACCGGCGCCGGACGCGGCATCGGCGCGGCCACCGCCGTGGCCCTCGCCGAAGCGGGCGCGGACGTGGTGATCGCCTCCCGCACCGCCTCCCAGCTTTCCGAGATCGCCGCCCTGGTCGCGGCGGCCGGACGGCGCGCGGTCGAGGTGCCGGTGGACCTGTCTTCCCCGGACGCGGCGGCGGCACTGGCGTCGACGGCGGAAGCCGAGTTCGGCCGGCTCGACCTGGTGGTCAACAACGTGGGCGGCACGTACCCGCGGCCGTTGCTGGAGAGCTCGGTCGAGTTCATGGAGGAAGCGTTCCGCTTCAACGTGGCGACGGCCCACGCGTTGACGGTGGCGGCGGGCCCGGCGTTGCTGAAGACGGGCGGCTCGGTGGTCAACATCTCTTCGGTGATGGGCCGAGTGGCCGGCCGCGGCTTCGCGGCATACGGAACGGCGAAGGCAGCACTGGCGCACTACACACGCCTGGCGGCGGCGGACCTGGCCCCTCGCGTCCGGGTCAATGCGATCTCGGTGGGTTCGGTGGCGACGTCGGCGCTGGAGATCGTGGTGGGGAACCCGGAGCTTCGCGCCAAGATGGAGGCTGCCACACCGCTGCGGAGGATCGGCGAGGCGGACCACATCGCGGCGACGGTGGTTTTCCTGGCGTCGCAGGCCGGTGGGTACATCACGGGCAAGATCCTCGAGGTCGACGGTGGGTTGCAGACGCCGAACCTGGAGCTGGGCCTGCCGGACCTCTGAGCCCTCCCGGCGAGACCGCCCGAAACTGTCGGTGCCTCCCGGTAGCGTGGAAACCGGGGGGCGGCGCCCCAGCCCCGCACACGACGAAGGCCGCCACCGGCGTCCGGCAGCGGCCTTCGGAAAGCGCTCAGCTCTCGTCGGTCCCGCCGAAACGGAGTTCGGGCTGCCAAGGCCAGGCTCGCGAGGAACATCATCCCCGGCCCCACCAGCACGAGTACGACCGCGAGCCGGCCGCCGTGCGGTCTCCGGGGGCGCTCGGAGGACGCTCCACGCGATGACTGCGCTGATGATGGCGAGGCAGAACATTGCCGTCGGCGCGATCGCGGGCCGGACGGCTCCCCTGGGGCCGGTGACCAATCGGTGCCCCACCGGCGAGCGGCGGTCGGTCCGTCTGGCCGGCTCCGGGTACTCGCCTGCCATCTGGCCGATGCACCGGAGCACCTCGTCGTCGAAAACGGGAAAGCGCCGCCGGGGCGGACACGACGAAGGCCGCCACCGGCGTCCGGCAGCGGCCTTCGGAAAGCGCTCAGCTCTCGTCGGTCTTCTTCGGCTCCTCGGTCGAGGGCGCCGCGTCCGAGGCGGGCTTCTCCGCGGCAGCAGGTGCCTGCTCGGCCTCGCCCGAAGCCGAAGCCGACGCCGAGGCCGACGCCGAGGCCGCCTCCGGCGAAGCCGCGACCTTCGCGTGCTCCCGCTCGTCGGCAGCTGCGGAGTCGGCCACCGGAACCTCGTCCGGCCCCACAGCGTCCTTGCTCACCAGGGTCTCCGGCGCCTCCCGCGGCCCCCGCTTCGCGGCGACCACGAAGTACGCCATCGCCCCCAGGAACAGCAGGATCGACGTCCACACGTTCACCCTCAGCCCGAGGATGTGGTTCGCCGTGTCGGTCCGCATCAGCTCGATCCAGCCGCGGCCCACCGTGTACCCGGCCACGTACAGCGCGAACGCGCGCCCGTGCCCGAGCTTGAACTTGCGGTCCGCCCACACCACCAGCAGCGCCACCAGCAGATTCCAGATGAGCTCGTACAGGAACGTCGGATGCACCGGGCTGACGTCCAGCGGAATGTGGCCCGTAGCGACTCCATTGAGCTGGTTGCTCGGGTCATCGACGTTGAAGCGCTGGTAGACCTCGAGCCCCCACGGGAGGTCCGTGTGCGCTCCGTACAGCTCCTGGTTGAAGTAGTTGCCGATGCGGCCGATCGCCTGCGCCACGACGATGCCCGGCGCCACCGCGTCCGCCATTGCCGGCAGCGGGATGCCCTTGCGGCGGCAGGCGATGAGCGCGCCCACCGCGCCGAGGGCGATCGCGCCCCAGATGCCGAGGCCGCCGTCCCAGATCGCGAACGCGTTCCACGGGTTGCGGCCCTCGGTGAAGTACAGCTCGGGGTCGGTGATCACGTGGTACAACCGGCCGCCGACCAGGCCGAACGGCACCGCGAACACCGCGATGTCGATCACCGTGCCCTTGGTGCCGCCGCGGGCGATCCAGCGCCGCTCGCCCCACCAGATCGCCACGATGATGCCGGCGATGATGCACAGGGCGTACGCGCGGAGCGGGATCGGCCCCAGGTGCCAGACACCGCGGTCGGGGCTCGGGATCGTCGCGAGGTAGGCGCTCATCACGCGGCCACCGTAGCGCTAAGACGCCGGAGCTTCCAAGGCGGCCAGGTAGCCCGCTACCAGCGCGTGCGCGACCTGGGTGACGGCTTGGTCACGCGGCAGGAAGCGTTCGTCGTGCAGGCTCGGGACGCCCGCGGTGTCGCCGAGGCCGACGAAGAGCATCAGCCCGCGGGTGCCGCCGCCGCAGTAGTGGGCGAAGTCGTCGGCGCCGAACGAGCGGAACTTGTCGTCCACGACGAAGCCCGCGTGCCGCAGCCACTGCTGGGCACCCGCGGCCAGCGAAGCGTCGTTGTCCAGGACCGGCTCGCACGGGCTGATCTCCAGCTCGGCCGTGCAGCCGTGCGCCCGCGCGGTGCCGTGCACGATGTCGGCCAGGGCCTCCAGCGCGCGTTCGCGGTCCTTCGCGCGCATCAGGCGCAGCGAGCCGAACGCGCTCGCGCTGTTCGGGACGACGTTGGCCGCCGCGCCGCCCTGGATGCGGCCGATCGAGCAGACCGCGCCGAACACCGGGTCGATCCGGCGGGACGCGAGCTGCTGCAGGCTCACCACCAGCTGGGACAGCGCCAGGATCGGGTCGCGCAGCAGCTGCGGGTAGCCGGCGTGGCCGCCCTGGCCGTGCATGGTGACCTCGAACTCGTCGGTCGAGGCGTTCACCGGCCCCGGCACCGCCGAGACGACGCCGTGCGCGATCCGCGGCTGGACGTGCGCGCCGATCACCGTGTCCACCCCGTGCGCGGCCAGCACCCCGGACTCGACGACGTCGAGCGCGCCGGGCGGGGACGTCTCCTCCCGCGGCTGCAGCAGCGCCAGGATCGGCCGGGGCACGCCCACCCGGACCGCCGCGCGGCCGACCGCGACCAGCGCCGCGAGGTGGACGTCGTGGCCGCACGCGTGCATGAACTCGTTCCCGGACGCCCACGGCACCCCGGTGCCCTCCAGCACCGGGAGCGCGTCGAGCTCGGCCCGCAGCGCCACGGCCGGGCCTTCGCCGCCGGGCAGCGGGATCGCCCGGCCGGTCTTGGCGACGCGGGTGCCCTCGCCCGCGCCGAGCGCGCCGGCCACCAGGCGGGCGGTGTCCTCCTCGTCGCCGGACCCGCGGGGGTCGGCGTGCACGGCGTGCCGGAGCTCGACGGCGGCGGGCAGTTCGTCGGCGATCGCCTGCGTCCACCGGGTCCACAGATCACTCACACGTGCTCCAAGCGGTAGATCCTCTTCGCGTTCTCGTGTCCCACCAAAGCACACAGCCGGACGGCGTCCTTTTCGGACATCGCGTCGGCGTCGAGCGCGGCGCGCACGAAGTCCGACAGGCCCTGCCGGAACAGCGCCGTGCCCAGGTGGTACAGCTCGGCCAGGCCGAAGGCGTCGGTGGAGAAGAGCACCTTCCCGAACGGCGCCAGCTCCAGCAGCTCGGCCAGCACGGCCGGCGCCCGGAAGCCCGCGTTGTGCGTGATGAGCCCGGCGTCGACGAACACGTGCTCGAAAACCTGCGCCAGATACGCGGCCTGGCGGTGGAACGGGTAGTTGTGCAGCAGCAGGATCGGCACGCCGCTGCCGCGCGTGGCCCGCAGCAGGCCGGTGAGCAGCAGCGGGTCGCCGCGGTGCAGGTCGACGTCGGAGTCGCCGTAGCCGACGTGGAACTGCACCGGCAGGCCGAGGTCGAGGCCGGTGAAGACGAGGTGCCGGTGCAGCACCTCGTCGGCCAGGCGGCCACCACCGGCGGCCAGCCACCGCCCGGCCGCGGCTTCGACCTCCGCCGCCGACGGCCGCGAACCCGCCAGCCCGAGCCCGACCCGGTAGGCGGCGATCGACTTGAGCCCGACCGCCGTCGCGGCGCGTTTCCCCAGCTCGTCGGCGAAAGCCGCGGCGAACCCGGCCGCGGTCGTACCCGGGAGCACCGCTTCGGCGACCTGTTCCAGCCGGACGACGTCGTGCGCGCGGGTGCACGCCAGCCCGGCGAACTCCGCGGTGCCGGTCAGCGCGTCCGGCAGGAACCCGCCGTCCAGCAGGAAGTCGGTGGTGCCGGTGGCCCGCAGGAACCGCCGGGCCACCTCGGCCGCGCCCAGTTCGGCGCGGCGCTGCAGGTAGGCCTCGGCCGGGGCGTGCTTCGGCAGGTCGAGCACGGGTGCGCAGCGGGCGCGCACGGCCAGCCCGATCAGCGAGTCGAACAGGCTCGTGCCCAGCGGCGAGGACGCGTCGGCCTCGGTCAGCATCGCCTCGAAGTCCCCGCGGGTGACGTCGCGGGTCACCACGCCGTGGCAGTGGTGGTCCACCAGCGGCAGATCCGCGACGAACGGGAGCAATCTCCTCATGCGCCTCCGTCCACACTCGTCAGCCTTTCCCCCACCCTACGAGCGAACCGCGGTGCGGACAGGACGGCGAGCACCGCGAGCACCAGCACGGCCGCGGCCACCACCGGGAACCACCGCGCCGGCCCCTCGGTCGGGTACGGCACGACGTTGACGTACACGGTGTAGCCGAGCACGGCGAGCGCACCGATCGGGAAGACGAGGTGCCAGGCCGGCACGCGCATCCGGCGCTTCACGAACAGCAGCAGGATCGCGCCGGCCGTGGTGAGCAGGTAGATGACCAGCAGGATGAGCGTGCCGATCGAACCGGACCAGGCGAACGTGTCCGACGCGGTCGCGCCGAAGAACACCGCGCACACCACGATGATCAGCACCGCCGCGAGGGTCACGGCCGTCACCGCGGCCACGGGCGTTCCGCGCGAGGACGTCCGGCCGAGGCCGCCGCCCGCGTCGCGGCCGAGGGCGTAGAGCAGCCGCGAGCCGCCGACGACGCAGGCCAGGCAGCAGCCGAACGCGCTGATCGCCGCGCCCACGCTGATCACGTCGCCGACCCACGCGCCCGCGTACCGGCCGCCGAGGTCGCCGAGCAGGGACGGCGAGTCGTGGAACGCGGTCGCGTCGCTGCCGAACGCCATCATCTCCACGGCCGTCACCACCACGAAGTAGAGGCCGCCGAAGACCGCCGTGCCGAGGATCGCGCGCGGGATGTTGCGCTTCGGGTCGTGGGTTTCCTCGCCGAGCGTCGCGGCGGCTTCGAACCCGGCGAAGGACAGGAAGCCGAACACCGCGCCGAGGAACACCCCGGACAGCCCGGTTTCCGGGACGAAGACGGCCATCGAGAACCGGGCGCCGCCGGGGGCGTTCCCGGCCAGCAGCCGAACCAGGATCACCACGGTGACCAGCAGGATCACCGCGATCGTCGCGCCCTCGACGGCGAGCAGGGTGCTCGTGCCGCGGCGGGCGGGCAGCACCGCCAGCAGCCACGCGCCGATCAGCGCGACGGCCGTCAGCACGAACGGGCCCCAGGACGGCGGCGACGGCCAGATTCCCACCTGCGTCAGGAAAGCTGTGCCCAGCGTGCCCGCGGCCGAGCTGGTGACGACGGCGTAGAACGTGTACGTCCCGAGGAGCCCGATGCCGGACACGACACCCGCGCGCGGGCCGAGGGTGGCGCCGACGAAGGCGTACACCGAACCGGCGTGCTGGTAGTACTGGCAGAGCTTGACGAAGCCGTACGCGACCAGGAGGACGCCGACCGCGGCGAGCAGGAAGGCGAGCGGCACGGCGCGCCCGGCGGCGGCCGCGGTCTGCTGGGGGTTGATGTTGGCGGCCATGCTCGGGGCCATCAACGCCACGGACAGGCCGACGGCCTGCCAGACGGAGAGGGAGCGGCGCAGACCTGGACGGGTTTCGACGGTGTCTGACACGATCTTCACCTCATTCTTCAGGCGAGAACTCAGTGAACATCGACGGGGGCGGGATGAGCCAGCTCGATCGGGCAGAACTCGCGCAACAGGGCGCACTCCGTGCCGACGCGCTGCGCGCCGCCGGCGTCGAGCTGGTTGCGTTGACCTTCGTGGACAACAGCGGGATCGCGCGGGTGAAGGCGGTCCCGGTGGACCGGCTGTGGTCCGCGGCGGCGTGGGGCGTCGGCGCGTCGAACTCGTTCGACTTCTTCCTGGCCACCGACGACATCGTGGGCGGCACGCATTCGCGCGGCCCGGTCGGCGACCTGCGGCTGCACCCGGACCTCGGCGCGCTCGTGCCGCTGGCCGCGCAGCCGGGCTGGGCGTGGGCGCCGGCCTGGCGCTACGACCAGGAAGGCGAGCCGCACCCGCAGGACGCGCGGGCGCTGGCCGCGACCGCGACGGCCCGCCTCGCCGACCTCGGCTACCAAGCGCGGACGGCGTTCGAGATCGAGTGGGTGATCACGGCGGCCGACGCGCCGGACGACCCGCGCTCGGCCACCGCGGGCCCGGCTTACGGCTACGCACGGCTGTCGGCGCAGGCGGGCTACCTGCGGAAACTGGTGTCCACGCTGGCCGCCCAGGGCATCGCGGTGGAACAGATCCACCCGGAGTACGCGGCCGGGCAGTTCGAGGTCTCGGTGGCGGCGGGCGACCCGGTGCGCGCGGCCGACGTCGCGGTGCTGACGCGCGAGACGATCCGGACGGTCAGCGAGCAGTACGGGCTGCGGGCGTCGTTCACGCCGAAGTTCGCGCCGGACGGCGTCGGCAACGGCGGCCACGTCCACCTGAGCATCTGGGACGGCGACCGCAACCTGTGCGCCGGCGGCGACCGGCGGTTCGGGCTCACGGAGACGGCGGAGGCGTTCGGCGCCGGGATCCTTTCGCGGCTGCCGGCGCTGCTGGCGATCGGCGCGCCGTCGGTGGTCAGCTACCTGCGGCTCGAGCCGCACCACTGGGCCGGGGTGTTCCGCGTGTGGGGGCTGGAGAACCGCGAGGCGCCGCTGCGGCTGGTCCAGGGCCCGGCCGGGCAGCGCGACCGGGCGGCGAACTTCGAGGTCAAGTGCTTCGACCTGACGGCGAACCCGTACCTGGTGGTGGCGGCGCTGCTGTTCGCGGGCCTGGCCGGGGTGTCGGCCCGCGAGACGCTGCCCGAGCCGGTCGACGTCGACCCGGGCACGCTCCCCTCGGCGTCGCGGCTGCCGACGTCACTGGCCGAGGCGGTGGCGGCGTTCGAGGCGGATGCGGCGTTGACGTCGGCGTTCGGCCCGGAGCTGGCGACGACCCTGGTGGACGTCCGCCGCGGCGAGCTCGACCGGCTGGGTGCGCTGCCGCCGGACGAGCTGTGCGCCGTGATGCGGTACCTACATTAACGCTTTCGCGACTTCGCTCCGGAGCTGCGGGAGCTTGGCGTAGAGCCTGTCACCGGGGCATTCGGTGTTGTAGTAGTCGCGGTGGCCCTTGATCTCCTCGACGGGGATCCCGTACTGGCGGCAGATGTACGCGCAGAAGACGACGAGCGATTCCCACTGCGGCTGGGGCGGCTCGACGCTGGTGTAGAGGCCTTCGTTTTCGATGCCGATGGCGTTGGTGTTCTGCCCGGGGCAGTGCGCGCCCTGGATCATGGTGGTCCGCCCGCGCAGCGCGTCGAGGCTGCCGTGCCGCCCTTCGAGCCGGTACCCGCCGCGGCTGACGGTGAAGTGCTGGCCGGTGTCGGACCAGCCGTTGTTGTCGATGTGGTCGTGCTGGTCGTCGCGGGCAACCTGGAAGGCGTGGGCGAGGGAGTAGTCGGTGCTGTTGGCGCCGGCGATGTGGTGGATGAGGATCCGGTTGGCGGGGTGGTCGAGCGTGGTGAGCGCATCGGCCGGCGGCCGCGCACCCCACTCGGCACAGCTGTAGATCCGCGGCTCGGCGCTTTGAGCGGCCCGGGCGGCTCGCGGGAGGACCAGGCCGGCGGCCCCGGCGACGGCGAGACCGGCGGCACCGCGGAGGAAGCCGCGCCGCGGGAGGTGTGCGATGTCCATGGGGCGGACTTTGCCGCGGCGGCGTACAGCTTTCGTACAAAGGCCGGTCAGGCGAGGCGGATTGTGGGGTTACCGGCGCACCTGAGCCCGATATCCGGCTTAAGCGGTCGCAACCGCCCGGCGCACGCCGTCCGCCAGCTCCGCCGACAACGCACGAACCCCCTCAGCACCCTCCGCCGCCGCCGTGACCAGGGCGGAACCCACGATCACCGCGTCCGCGAACGAGGCCACCTCGGCCGCCTGGTCGCCCGACCGCACACCCAGGCCCACGCCGATCGGGAGCGATGTGTGCGCCCGCGTCCGCCGGACCAGTTCCTCCGCACCCGCGCCGACCTGGTCGCGAGCACCAGTCACGCCCATCACCGCGGTCGCGTAGATGAACCCCGACGACGCAGCGGCCGTCAAAGCAAGGCGCTCTTCCGACGACGAAGGCGCCACCAGGAACGTGCGGTCCAGGCCGTGCTCCTTCGAGGCCGTGATCCAGGCCGAAGCCTCGTCCGGGATCAGGTCCGGCGTGATCAGGCCGAGCCCGCCCGCCGACGCCAGGTCGCGCGCGAAGCGGTCCACGCCGTAGCGGTTCACCGGGTTCCAGTACGTCATCACCACCGCGCGGCCGCCGCGGGACGACACCGACTCGACCACCTCGAACAGGTGCTTGAGGCGGAAGCCGTTGTCCAGCGCGGTCACCGACGCGGCCTGGATGGTCGGGCCGTCCATCACCGGGTCCGAATACGGGACGCCGACCTCGATCAGGTCCGCGCCGCCGTCGACGCAGGCCGCGATCAGGTCCTTCGACCCCGCCACCGTCGGGAACCCGGCCGGGAGGTAGCCGATCAGGGCGCCACGGCCCTCCGCCCGCGTGGCAGCGAAGAGGTCGTCCAGCCCGCTCATTCGTTCACCAGTCCGAACCACTTGGCCGCCGTGTCCATGTCCTTGTCGCCGCGGCCCGACAGGTTGACCACGATCAGCCCGTCCGGCCCCAGCTCGCGGCCCAGCACCAGCGCGCCGGCCAGCGCGTGCGCCGACTCGATCGCCGGGATGATGCCCTCGGTGCGAGACAGCAGCTTGAACGCGTCCATCGCCTCGGCGTCGGTGACCGGGCGGTACTCGGCGCGGCCGGTGTCCTTCAGCCACGCGTGCTCCGGGCCGACGCCCGGGTAGTCCAGGCCGGCCGAGATCGAGTGCGACTCGACCGTCTGGCCGTCCTCGTCCTGCAGCAGGTACGTCATCGCGCCGTGCAGGTTGCCCGGCGTGCCCTTGGTCAGGGTCGCGCCGTGGCGGTTGCCCTCGATGCCCTCGCCGCCCGGCTCCAGGCCGACCAGCCGCACCGACGGGTCGTCGTAGAAGCCCGAGAAGATGCCGATCGCGTTCGATCCGCCGCCGACGCAGGCCGCGACGACGTCCGGCAGGCGCCCGGCCTGCTCCAGGATCTGCTCGCGGGCCTCGGTGCCGATGACGTGGTGGAAGTTGCGCACCATCGTCGGGAACGGCGCCGGCCCGGCGGCCGTGCCGAACAGGTAGTGCGTGGTGTCGGCGTTGGTGACCCAGTCGCGCAGCGCCTCGTTGATCGCGTCCTTCAGCGTCCGCGAGCCGGTCTTGACCGGGATCACCTCGGCGCCGAGCAGCCGCATCCGGGCCACGTTCAGCGCCTGGCGCTCGGTGTCGACCTCGCCCATGTAGACGACGCAGTCGAGGTCGAGCAGCGCGCACGCGGTGGCCGTCGCGACGCCGTGCTGGCCAGCGCCGGTCTCGGCGATCACGCGCTTCTTGCCCATCCGCTTGGTGAGCAGCGCCTGGCCCAGCACGTTGTTGATCTTGTGGGAGCCGGTGTGGTTGAGGTCCTCGCGCTTGAGGAACACCCGCGCACCCCCGGCGTGCTCGCCGAAGCGCTTGGCCTCGGTCAGCAGCGACGGGCGGCCCGCGTACTCGCGCAGCAGCCGGTTGAACTCGTTCAGGAACTCCGGGTCGTGGCGGGCCTTGTCGTACTCGGTGGCGACCTCGTCGACGACGCCGATCAGCGCCTCCGGCATGAACCGCCCGCCGTACGGGCCGTAGTAGCCCCGCTCGTCCGGGTCGTGCTTGTCGTGCTCAGCGGTCACCGGGACGGCCTCGGGCAGGCGGGGTGGGAACCGGCGGTGACCAGCTTGACCAGGGCGCCCTTCGGGTCGCCGGACGCGACGAGACCCTCGCCGACCAGCACCGCGTCGGCGCCGTGGCCGGCGTACGACATCAGGTCGCCCGGGCCGCGGACGCCGGACTCGGCGACCTTGTAGACGTCCATCGGCAGGCCGGGGGCCAGCCGCGAGAAGACGTCCCGGTCCACCTCGAGGGTGTGCAGGTTGCGCGCGTTGACGCCGATGACCTTGGCGCCCGCTTCGAGGGCCCGGTCGGCTTCCTCGGCGTTGTGGATCTCCACCAGGGCGGTCATGCCGAGCGACTCGACGCGGTCGAGCAGGGCGACGAGCGCGTTCTGCTCCAGCGCGGCGACGATCAGCAGCACCATGTCGGCGCCGTGCAGGCGGGCCTCGTGCACCTGGTAGGGGCTGACGACGAAGTCCTTGCGCAGGATGGGGATGTCCACCGCGGCGCGGACCGCGTCCAGGTCGGCCAGCGAACCGCCGAAGCGGCGCTGCTCGGTGAGCACGCTGATCACGCGCGCCCCGCCGGCTTCGTAGTCCTTCGCCAGCGCGGCCGGGTCGGGGATGTCGGCCAGCTCACCCTTCGAGGGGCTGCGCCGCTTGACTTCGGCGATGACGCCGATGCCGGACTCGCGCAGGGCGGACATGACGTCGCGGGGCGCCGGGGCGGCGGCCGCGCGGATCTTCAGTTCGTCGAACGGCAGCGCGGATTCCCGCACGGCGAGATCTTCCCGCACGCCGGCGACGATGTCTTCGAGCACGCTCACCGGGCGCCCCCACCAGGGCGCGTGCTCACGGATTCACTCGCAAGGTCGCTCACAAAAACCTTCCCCTTCCCGCCGAAACGATGCTAACCCCCGCATCGGAGAGGCCCGGTTCCGGGTGTGCGCGTTACTCCGAATGCCTGCCCCGGACGTCCGTGGGGTCTTCACCCTCGGACAGCGCCTCCCACAGCTCGGCGTCCGGGTCACGGACCTTTTTCCGGGTCGCCGGAGCCGCGTACTTCGCCCCGAGCCGGGTGGCCCGGGCCGCGCCCTTGACAGCGGCCAACCCGCCGGCGGCCACGAGAATTCCCCCGAGCACGGCGAGACCGCGCCCGAGCAGCATCTGGGTGACCGGCAGCCCGTCGGCGTAGCCGGAGAACCGGGCACCGGCGACGCCGCTCCAGACCGCCGCCACGCCGGCCAGCGCCAGCACGACGCCCAGCACGCGCCGCGCCCAGCCGCCGGTGGCCACCAGCCCGGCCACGCCGGCCAGTGCCAGCAGCGCGAGCGGCACGAGCGCGCTCGCCCGCTGCTCGCCGGACTCGCGGTAGAGGACCGTGCCCCGCACGCCGCCGTCGCGGAACTCGGCGTACCAGGTCAGCCGTGACGCACCCCACAGCGCGGCCGCGCCGAGCAGCAGCGCGAGCACGATTATCCACAGTGGACGCTTGGAGACCGGGGCGGCCGTGTCCACGGACACCCCTTCCGGCGCGTCAGACATGGGCCGCGTCCGCGGCCGGGTCCAGGGCACCCGCCGCCACCATCGTCTGGGCCGCGGCCACCGCCGAGAGCACGGTCCTGGCCTTGTTCAGCGATTCGGTGTCCTCGTAGTCCGGCACCGAGTCGGCGACCACCCCGCCCCCGGCCTGCACGTGCGCGATGCCGTCCTTGACCAGCGCGGTGCGGATCGCGATCGCGGTGTCGGCGTCCCCGGCGAAGTCGAGGTAGCCGACGACGCCGCCGTACAGCGCGCGGCGGACCGGCTCCAGCTCCTCGATCAGCTGCATCGCGCGGACCTTCGGCGCGCCGGACAGCGTCCCGGCCGGGAAGCACGCGGTGACCGCGTCGAACGCCGTCTTGTCCTCGGCCAGCTCGCCGGTGACGGTGGACACGATGTGCATGACGTGGCTGTAGCGCTCGATCTGGAAGAAGTCGACGACGCGCACGGTGCCGGGCTTGCAGACCTTGCCGAGGTCGTTGCGGCCGAGGTCGACGAGCATCAGGTGCTCGGCGCGCTCCTTCTCGTCGGCCAGCAGGTCCTTGGCCAGCTGCGCGTCCTCCTCCGGGTCGGCGCCGCGCCAGCGGGTGCCCGCGATCGGGTGCGTGGTCGCCTTGCCGTCCCGCACGGTGACCAGGGATTCGGGGCTGGAGCCGACGATGTCGAAGCCCTCCAGCCGCAGCAGGTACATGTACGGGCTCGGGTTGGACGTCCGCAGCACGCGGTAGATGTCGAGCGCGTCGGCCGCGGTCGGGATCTCGAACCGTTGCGACGGCACGATCTGGAACGCTTCGCCGGCCTTGATCGCTTCGACGGCCTTCTCCACGGCCGCGTGGAAGTCTTCCTTGGACCGCTTCCGGGTGAACTCGGGCGCGGGCCGGTCGAACGCGGCGACGGTGGCGGGCGCGGGCACCTGCAGTTGCTCGGTCATCGCGCCGAGCCGGGCGACGGCGTCGTCGTAGGCCGCGTCCACGCGCTCGGGCGAGTCGTCCCAGTTGACGGCGTTCGCGATGAGCGTGACCGTGCCCTCGTGGTGGTCGAAGGCGGCCAGGTCGGTGGCCAGGAGCATGGTCAGCTCGGGCACGTCGAGGTCGCGCTCGGCCAGCTCGGGCAGCTTTTCCAGCCAGCGGACGGCGTCGTAGCCGATGTAGCCGACCATGCCGCCGGTCAGCGGCGGCAGCCCGGGCAGCGGCTCGGTGTGCAGGGCTTCGATGGTCTCGCGCAGAACCTGCAGCGGGTTGCCTTCGGACGGCAGGCCGACCGGCGGGGTGCCGGTCCAGACCGCTTCGCCGTCGCGGACGGTGAGCGCGGCCGGGCTGCGGACGCCGATGAACGACCAGCGGGTCCAGGACGCGCCGTTCTCGGCGGACTCGAACAGGAACGTGCCGGGCCGGTCGGCGGCGAGCTTGCGGTACACCCCGATCGGCGTCTCGCCGTCGGCGAGGACCCGGCGCACGACCGGGATCACGCGGCGGCTCTCGGCGAGGACGCGGAAGTCCTCGCGGGACGGGCTGACCGTGCCGGGACCGGCCGAACCGGCGGATGCGCTGACCATGGCCCCATTGTGCTGGGTTCTCCGTCGGCGGGCGATGCCGGGTGTCAAATTCAATGAATGTTGAATTCGGTGGGCCCGTCCGTCATGATGGAGCCGTGAGCACCACCGGGAACACCGAGACTAACGCCCGCCGCCGCGGCCGCCGGCCGGCCGGCCAGGACACCCGCACGGCGCTGGTCGAAGCAGCGCGGGCCGTGTTCGCCGAGACCGGCTACGACGGTGCGACCGTGCGGGCGATCGCCACCCGCGCCGGCGTCGACGCGGCGATGGTCAACCACTGGTTCGGCAGCAAGGAGGGCCTGTTCGCGCAGGCGGTCCTCGAGCTGCCGTTCGACCCCGTGGAGCTGCAGAAGGCGCTGCGCCAGGGCCCGGACGACGAGCTCGGCGAGCGGATCGTCCGCACGTTCATCACCCGCTGGGACAGCGCGGGCGGCGGCCAGTTCGTGGCGCTCATCCGCAGCATCACCGGCCACGAGCAGGCCGGCCACGTCCTGCGCGACTTCTTCCAGCGCTTCTTCAGCGCCCTGATCACCTCGATCGACTCGGACCGCATCCCGCTGCGGATGAACCTGTGCGCGACGCAGATGGTGGGCCTGGGCATGGTCCGGTACGTGGCGAAGTTCGAGCCGGTCACCACCGAGGACGTCGAGGTCCTCGTCCGGGCGATCGCGCCGACCCTGCAGCGCTATCTCACCGGCGACATCGGCTGAGCCCGCGGCCCGGCCGCGAGCACCGGGACGTGCTGCGGCCCCGGCTTGTCCGGCCCGTATGGGAACAGGACCACCATCTGCCGTCCCCAGCCGCCCACCCACGCGCGGCGGCGGGCCAGCTCGCCCGGACGGTGCAGGGACGGGACGCAGCGCAGCCCGATCCCGCTACCGTCGCGGTAGGCGGCCTCGATCCACTGCCCGCGCTGGACGCGCGGCACGACGGTCACCGTCGCGATCCGCCACCCCGTCTCCGCGACCGCGCGGGCCCGGCGCCACCAGCCCCACGCCGCGCTCGCCGCGAACGGCAGCGCGAGGAACCCGGCCACCAGAGCCGCGACGGCGAGCCATCCGACGACCTGGCTCCCGTTGGCTTCGAGGGTGGTGCGAACGTGCGCCGGGTCGGCCGGGTCGTAGACCACGGTCACCGTCTCGCCCTCGTGGTAGTCGCGCCCGGAATCGCGGACGATTTCCTCGGTCCAGGACGCGCCCGGTGTGTGGTAGCGCACCCACATCGTCGGCGCGCCCCGGGCGGGCTCCTCGACCGACAGCACCGTGCCCTCGGCGTGGACGCCGGTGGCCAGCAGGTCCGCCGCCGCGCGGTCGGCGGCGATCACGGCGGCGAGGCCGCTCGCGAACAGCAGCGCCCAGGCGCCCGCGATCGCCGTGGCCACCAGGGCGGTCCGGCGCAGGCGCGCGGTCTGGGCGTCCAGGTCGACGCGGCCTTCGCCGTGGGAGCCCTCGCGCCCGGGCAGCCAGGCGCCGAAGTCCGGCACTTGGTCGCGCAGCCGCACATCGGGTGCGTGCAGGCGACGGGCACCGAACGCGGCGAGCGCCAGGGAACCGGTCAGGATGGCGGCCTCGCCGAGGAGTTCGCCGTCGGCGAAGGCGTAGTCCGGGGTCAGCAGCGAGTACGCCGTGCCCGCGCCGAAGAACAGGAAGACGAGCACCGCGGCCACGATCAGCACGAGCCACCCCCGCCGCCCGGTCACCGACGGTCCTCGGTGCGCCTCGCCAGCGCGTACGCCGGGACCGCGTACGGCCCGGGGCGGCGCGGGCCGTTCGGGAACAGGACGACCATGTGCCGTCCCCAGCCGCCGACCCAGGCGAGCCGGTCGGTGAAGTCCGCGAGCGCGTTGGCGCCGTGCGTCGACGACATCGCCCGCAGGGTGATCCCGGTGCCCTCGCGGTAGCGGACGTGGATTTCCGGCGGCGGCCGCCGCACGGAACGGCCTCTGGGGACGAAGACGCGCACGATGTCGACCGTCGCGTTGCGCCAGCCGGTGACCGCGACCGCGCGGGCCCGGAGCCACCAGCTCACCGCGGCCAGTGCGGCGAACAGCGTCCCGAGCGAGCCGGCCACGATCGAGACGATGCCGAGGTTGACGGCGAACCGGCTCTCGTTCGTCTCGGACGACGTCCGCACCCGGTCCGGATCGGCGCGGTCGACGATCACGGTGACCTGCTCGCCGACGTGGTAGGTGTGCCTCGAGTCGCGGACGATTTCGGCGGTGCGGGCGCCGTAAGTCACCTGGAACGCCATCCCGCCTCGGCTGTAGGTCTGCACGGACACCACCTCGCCGGGGAACCGGGCACCGGTCGCGAGGAGTTCGTCGGCGGCCTGGTCGAGCAGGACGAGGCCGGTGACGCCGGCTCCGGCCAGCGCCGCCCAGACGAGGACGAACCCGCTCGTGCGCCACGCGATCCCGCGCAGCCGCCCGGTTTCGGCCGCGAAGTCGATCCGGCGGTCGTGGTCGTGATCGGTCGGCGGCGGCAGCCAGCCCCCGAACCCGTTTGCGCCAGCGGCGGCGCGGTTCCGGGCCGACACCAGCAGGCGGCGGACGGCCCACACCGCCGAACCGGCCACCGCGACGAGCGCGACGAAGAGAGCGGGAACCATCCCGTAAGCCGCCACCACTTCCGGGGAGGCGGAGAAAACGGCCACCACGGCCGCCGGGAGCGCGAACCACACCCACCGCCGCCGGACGAAACCGCCGAAGGGATCCATCAGCCGAGCTTAGAAGCTCGTGAGCTGCGGTGACGCTGCGAGAAAAGGCACAGCGGACGAAGGCAACCGGACGGCCGCGCCGAGCGTGCAAGTGAGCAGGCGATCGTCACCCGGATGCCGGAAGGAATGGCACTTTCTCGCATTTCGTGGACACCATTCGCACATTCGGGGAATCGACGGGATTCGTATTATCGGCTCATGAAGCCAACGTCTTCGGGGCCCGCCGCGCGCACTCTCGCCGCTTCACTGCGCGAAGAACGCGAAGCACGCAACGTCGGTCTGCGCGTGCTCGCCGACGAGCTGGGAATCCTGCCGCAGCTGTTGTCGGCGTGGGAAAAGGGGCAACGCCTGCCGAGCGTCGAGGACGTGTCGGCGATCCTCGCGCTGCTGGGCATCCACGGCGAGAAACGCGACCGGATCCGGACGCTCGCCCGCCACGCCCGCGAACCCAACTGGCTCGCGTCGAGCAACGCCGATCTTCCCTTCGCCCTCACCACGAGGCTGGATCTCGAACGGACCGCGACCGCCATCATCACCTGGTCGCCGTTGATCATTCCCGGGCTGCTGCAGACCCCGGACTACATCCGGTCGATCATGGACAATTCCGCGGGGGTGACGATCGAGCAGGCCGACAAGCGGTTGCGAATGCGGCTCGCCCGCCAGAAGATCCTCACCCGCTCCGACCCGGTCCGATTCACCGCGCTGCTCGGCGAGCGTTCCCTGCAGGAAAACTTCGGCGGTGCCGGAGTCATGTCCGATCAGCTCGATCACCTGCTGGACATGTCGGCGCGCCGGAACATCAGCCTGCACATCGTTCCCGCCGGAATCGGCTACCACCCCGGCCTGATGGGCCCCTTCGACATCTACGAGTTTCCCGGCTCGCCAGCGATCGCTTCCGTCGAACACATCTACTCGACCGCCTTCCTGCACGAGGAATCGCAGGTCACCGGCCATAAGCACGATGCTAAGGTGTTGCGCGGACTAGCTCTGAGCGAAGAGGCTTCCCAGGCCCTGCTGCGGGAGGCCGCCCGATAACGGAGGCGATCGTGGGCTCAACCGGTTGGCGCAAGTCTTCCTGCAGCGGCCCCAACGACAACTGTGTCGAGGTGGCGCTGGGGCCGGTCGTGGGCGTGCGGGACACCAAGGCCCGCCGGGCCGGTCAGCTGACGGTCTCCGCGCGGGCCTGGCGTTCCGTTCTCGACCGGTTTCGCTGACCTACCGCGCCAGCAGCAGTGCGATGAGCGCCAGCGTGCCCGGCACCACCTGCACGAACAGGATCCGCTTGCTGGCCGTCGCCGCGCCGTAGAGCCCCGCGACGATCACGCAGACGATCCCGTACAGCTTGAGCTGGAAGCCCGTCGGGTCGCTCGCGATGAGCCCCCAGATCAGCGCGAGCGCCAGGAAGCCGTTGTAGAGCCCCTGGTTCGCGGCGAGCGTCTTGGTCTCCTCCGCGAACTCCTTCGTCGTGCCGAAGCCGGCGCGGGCGCGGGGGGTCGTCCAGAGGAACATCTCCAGGACCACGATGTAGAGGTGGATCAGGGCGACGAGCCCGACCAGGATGTCGGCGACGATGGTCACGCGTGCTCTTTCTCATCCGCCAGGAGGAGGCGCTCCTCGGTGTCGAAACAGGTGTGCGTGCCGGTGTGACAGGCCGGGCCGGTCTGGTCGACGCGCAGCAGGACAGTATCGCCGTCGCAGTCGATGCGCACTTCGCGAACGTGCTGGTAGTGGCCGGACGTCTCGCCCTTGACCCACAGCTTCCCGCGGCTGCGCGACCAGTACGTGCCGCGGCGGGTGGCCAGCGTCGCCGCGAGGGCGTCGTCGTTCATCCAGGCCATCATCAGCACGTCCGAAGTGGCGTGCTCGACGACGACCGCGGCGATCAGGCCGTCGGCGTTGCGCTTGAGTCGCGCCGACACGGCCGCGTCCAGGGTCATGCGGTGGCTCCCAGGATGTGCCGCTTGAGCGGCATCGAGTTCAGCAGGACGAACGCGTAGCCGTAGCCGGCGAAGGACAGACCGGAGAACAGCTTGATCCACCACAGCTCGGCGGCGAGCAGCAGGAACGCGTGCAGCAGGGCGAAGGCGACGGTGACGACCAGCCCGCCGATGCGGGCGCTGCCCATCTTCAGCACGAGGCCGGTGGTCACCACGCCGCCGAGGATCAGCGCGAGCGCGGGCATCCGGTACACCGCCAGGCTCGACCCGGCGCTCAGCACCAGGACGAGGTTCAGCAGCGCCCACGCCACCGGCAGCCCGACCAGCAGGCCGGCGGTCACCTTCACCTCGACGGGTGCCTGCCAGGACTTCACCGGACCTCGACCCCGCCTTCGCGCAGGGCGCTCTTGACGTCGCCGATCTTCAGCTGTCCGAAGTGGAACACGCTGGCGGCGAGCACGGCGTCGGCCCCGGTCCGCACCGCGGGCAGGAAGTGCTCGACGGCCCCGGCGCCGCCGCTGGCGATCACCGGGACGCGCACGGCCTTGCGCACGAGCTGGATGAGCTCGAGGTCGAAGCCGTTCTTCGTGCCGTCGGCGTCCATCGAGTTCAGCAGGATCTCGCCGACGCCGAGCTCCTCGCCGCGGGCGGCCCACTCGACGGCGTCGATGCCGGTCCCCCGGCGGCCTCCGTGCGTGGTGACCTCGAAGCCCGACGCGGTCGGCTCGCCGCCCTCGGGCACGCGCCGGGCGTCGACGGACAGCACGATGCACTGGGCACCGAACCGTCTCGACGCCTCGCTGAGGAACTCGGGCCGGGCGATGGCGGCGGTGTTGATGCTGACCTTGTCGGCGCCGGTCCGCAGCAGCCGGTTGACGTCGTCGTTGCTGCGGACGCCGCCGCCGACGGTGAGCGGGATGAAGACCTGCTCGGCGGTCCGGCGGACCACGTCGTAGGTGGTCTCGCGGTCGCCGGAGGAGGCCGTGACGTCGAGGAAGGTGAGCTCGTCGGCGCCCTCGGCGTCGTAGCGCCGGGCCAGCTCGACAGGGTCACCGGCGTCACGGAGGCCGGCGAAGTTGACACCCTTCACGACCCGGCCCGCGTCGACGTCGAGACAGGGGATCACCCGCACCGCGACAGACATGCCTTCAGCGTAGTCAAGGGGGTTCGGACCTCCGCGGATGGCACGGCCCGGCCACCCGATTCGCCTTCGTCCGGCTGGAGGACGTCCTGCCGCGGTGAAAAAACTCGCGTCCGCCGTGCAGCGGCGCCGCCCCCTCGCGCGTCCAGAGGGTGACGGAGAGGACGCGTGTGACTTTCGAAGAGTTCGTGGCGGAGCGGCTGGACGGGCTGCTCCGCTACGCCACCGTCCTGACCAGTGACCCGCACCTGGCGCAGGACGTCGTCCAGGACGTGCTCCTGCGCGCCCAGCAGCGGTGGGACGGCATCGCCGCGCCGCCGACCTACGTGCGGCGGATGATCACCAACGAGTACCTGTCCTGGCGGCGGCGGGCGGTGCGGCGGATGGTGTCGAGCAGCCACGACGTCCTCGACGCGCTCGGCCCGCCGGAACCCGACCCGTCGGCCGCCTACGACGAGCGGGACGCGATGCTCGGCCTGCTCGCCACGCTGCCCCGCAAGCAGCGGGCGGCGATCGTCCTGCGGTACTACGAAAGCTACTCCGACGCCGAGATCGCCGCGGTCCTGCGGTGCGGCGTCTCGACCGTCCGCAGCCAGATCTCCCGGGCGCTGGCCACCCTGCGCCAGGCCGGGCTGAACCACACCACCGTCACCACCGGAGCCCCCGAATGACCCGCAGCGAGCACGAGACCGAGACGCTGATCCGGGACAGCCTCGAACGCCTCGCCACCCGCGCCCCGGACGGGCACGCGGTCCGCGACGCGCTCACGCGCGCCGGGCGGAAGCGGCAGCCGTCGAGCCGGCTGGCGCTCGTCGCCGCCGCGGTGGTGGTGCTCATCGTCGGCGTCGTGGCGGGCACGCAGCTGCTGACCAGGCCCGATCCGGTGCCTGCCGCGAGCCGCCCGGTGCTCGGCTACGGTCCCGAGTGGCTGCCGGACGGCTTCACCGAGCAGTACCGCGAAGGCGGGCCAGGGATCGCCCCGCAGGTCCGGCAGTGGGCGGCCGGGGCGGCCCGGGTCACGCTGACGGCGTACTCCACCGCCGACCCCGAGTGGTCGCAGACGGCGCTGAAGATCGCGGCGATCAAGGACCAGGCCCTGGTGCACGGCCGGGTCGCCATGCTCACCGGCACCGGCGGCACCGCGGAGCTCACCTGGCTGGCCGACGACGAGCACGTGCTGGTCGTGCAGGTCCTCGGGCTCCCTGACGCCCGCGCGACCGCTCAGCGGGTCGCCGACTCGGTTACCGGCCGGAAGGTCGGGGTCCGCGGCGAGGTGCGGTTCGGCGCACTGCCGGCCGGCCTGGCCGAGCGTTCGGCCGTGGTGCAGGGCTCCGGACCCGGCAACGCCGGCACCGAGCTGACCGCGGCCGACCCGGCCCGGCCGTCGGTGCCGCTGGTGCGCGTCACCGCCGGGCCGAACCCGCCCACGCCGGACGTGGCGCTGTCGGTGACCGTCCGCGGCGGCGAGGGATTCTTCGTGGCCCCGGCGCCCGGGCGGGACGCGATGGTGTTCACCCGGCTGCCGTCGGGGCGCTGGCTGCGGGTGTCGGGCGCGCGGCCCGAGGCCGAGCTGGTCGCCGTCGCGAACGGCGTCCAGCTCGACCCGGCACCCGATTACGGCTGGCTCGGGAAGGTCACCAGTTGATCATCGGGAACCAGATGATCCCGAGCCTGCCGAGCACGCGGACGTCCCAGTAGAGCAGCGTGAACGTGCCGCCGACCAGCAGCGCGGCCCCGGTCACGATCGCGACCCGCGCCGGTTTCGCGGCCAGCCAGCGCTGCACGCGCCCGCCCGTGGCGTAGGTCAGGACGAGGAACAACACGGCCATGACCACGATGTTGCCGAGCGACTGCAGCGCGAACGCGGCGGCGCCGTAGAGGACGTTGTGCTGCTCGGCGGCGCTGCGGAACATGATCCGGAAGAGCGGGTACGGCCGTCCGATGAGGAAGCCGCCGATCAGGGCGCCCATCAGGACCAGCGGCGCGGCGGGGTGCCGCCGGGTGAAGTCCGCGAAGGGGTTGCGGAGGATGCCGAGCGCGACCAGGCCCATCAGCAGGAAGACCAGGCCGACGACACCGAAGGCGATCATGGACTGGACGCTGCGCGGCGAGAGCCCGGTGGTCTTGGCGGTGTCGAACTGCGGCATGCGCGTGCCGACGAGCGCGACGATCACGCCGTAGACGACCGAGATGGTGAGCATCCCGGCGGCGATCCAGCCGAGCGGCTTGAACTTGTTGGCCGTCCGGTCGCCCACGAGCGGAGCGACGGCCCCGAAGGCGGCGATGTTGCAGGCGGTGAAGGAGCCCGCGAGGCCGGAGACGAACGCGAACAGCGTCCCGGCGAGGACGCCGCTGATCGGGGTGGCCTTGGCGTCGTAGCCGAGGAGGCCGTTCGCGACGCTGTCCCCGATGACGGAGTCGACGAAGGGTGCCGACCAGATGGCGGTCAGCACGAACCCCGCGACGACCGCGGCCACGGCGATCGCGGCCCGGCGCGCGGGGTACGGTCCGGCGCCGAAGAAGCCTGCTTGAGGATGAACCGGTACTTGCTGTCCGACCGCCATCGATGCCCTCCAGTGTGCGGGGAATCCAGCGATCGAAGCGTTGCAGGAGGGGGCAGTGAAACGCTTCGGCCGAGCGTGTGGGGTTTCGGTGACGAACGGCCTAGGCATTTTTCACGCTGGTCACGGTGGGACATGGCCTTCCCCGCGACCGCCACCTGGCGGCACCTTTCCGAGGCACCGCTCAACCCTGCCCGCCGGCGGCCGGGCCGCGGCGCCGGCGTTCGGCTTCAGCTGCGTCGTCAAGTATGACGACACCAAGCTGATCACCCGCTACCCGGGCATCGCCGTCCGCCACCCGGCTACCGTGGGCGCATGACCTCCGAGACCGACCGCCTCGCCGCCGAGCGCTACGTCGTCCTGACCACGTTCCGGCGCGACGGGCGGGCCGCGCCGACCCCGATCTGGGTGGCCGGCCGCGACGGCGAGCTGGTGTTCTGGTCGGTGCGCGCGGCCGGCAAGGTCAAGCGCATCCGCAACGACGGCCGCGTCGAGGTCCAGGCCTGCGACGTCCGCGGCCGGAAGACGCACGGCGCGAAGGTGTCCGGCCAGGCCCGGCTGCTGGACGCGGCGGAGACCGAGCAGGTCCGGCGCGCGATCGCCCGCAAGTACGGCATCGTCGGGCGCGTCACGATGTTCTTCTCGAAGCTGCGCGGGCCGGAGGACCGGACGGTCGGCATCGCGGTCAAAGTGGACGGCTGAAGCCCCGGAAGCCGCGCCGCAGGTAGTTCGGCAGCGCGTTCGGGTGGTCGAGGGTCGAGGTGTGCAGCCAGACCCGCCGCGTCCCGGGCAGCGCCCACGCGTCGGCGACGACGAGGGTGAGCGCGAACCCGCCGAGGCCCTTGCCGACGAACTCCGGCACCAGGCCGAAGGTGGTGATCTCGACATCGTTCCCGGGCTGCGGCTCGAAGTCCGCGGCGCCGGCGATCTCACCGCGGTACTCGATGAGCCGGTACTCGCGGCGCGGTTCGGCGAGCCAGCGGTCCCACTCGTCGTCCCCGCGGGTGACGCTCGGCCACCGGTACGGCGTGCCGATCCGGACGTGCAGCGCACGGATCAGTGGCCCGGGCCGGACGGTCCGGAGCCCGACACCGTCGACCGGCGGAGCGGGGTTGAGCTGATCGGGCGCGGTCATTTCCAGCTGGGTGACGATCTCCTCCACCGCGGCAACCTACGACCCGAGTGGGTCGCTGTCAGCCGCTTTTCGGCCTCAAGCGGCCGATCACGGCGGCGGTGTCGGCTGCCCGGCCAGCAGCCGCTCGACCAACGCCGTGACGAGGTCGAGGCGCTGCTCGTCGGTGAACAGGTCCGGCAGCGTCAGCCGTTCCAGGATCAGCCAGTTCAGCGCGAGCCAGAGCAGGACGACCGTCGTGCCGTCGCCGGGCAGGCCGGACTTCTCGTGGTACCCGACGTTGAAGTCGACGTCCGCGCGGATCCGCCGGGTGAGCACGTCCCGCAGCTCCGGGCGGCGCGTGGCTTCGAGCCGCAGTTCCAGCAGGGCGAGGAAGCCGGTGGGGAACGCGGCCACCCGGTCGACGAGCTCGTGCATCAGCTGCGTCACCCGCGCCCGGTCGCGCGGCCCTTCCAGGCCGCCCGCGATCACCGCGTCGTCCACCAGCCGCTCGTAGACCCGCTCCCCCGCGTGCATGAGGATTTCGCCGCGGCTGGAGAAGTAGTTGGACGCCGTGCCGACCGGCACACCGGCCCGCTGGTCGACGGCGCGGAAGGTGAGCCCGCGCGCGCCGTCACCGGCCAGGACCTCGATCGCGGCGTCCAGCAGGGCCGCCCGCCGCTCGGGGTTGCGTCGCACCATGGTGTCGCTCCGGTCGTAGAAGCACTTCGGCCAAAGTACTACATCTGGAGTTACTTCCGCGTCGCCTTCCGGATCTCCTCCGAAGCCGCGCGGTACGCCGGCGCCGCCCGCGCGAAGTAGTCGAACAACACCTCCTGCTCCGCCGCCGAGTACCGGCCGATGACCTCGGCGATCCGCGCCCGCGCCGGCCCGACGATCGCCTCGACGCCGGCGAGCGCGTCCGGCACCGGCTCGACCACGACTTTGCGGCGGTCGGCCGGGTCGGCGGCGCGGCGGACGTACCCCGCGCGCTCCAGCCGGTCGATCAGCCGGGTCGTCGCGCCGGTGGTGAGGCCCGTGCGCGTGGACAGCTCGCCCGAGGTCAGCGCGCCTTCCAGGTCGAGCAGGCTGAGCGCGTACCACTCGGTGGCGTGCAGCCCGGCCGCCTCCGCGCCCGCCAGGCCGTGCAGCCCCACCGCGTCCAGGTACCGCCGGAACACCACGTGCCGTTCCCTTGCCACCGGCTCCTCCTCCTGATTAATATCTGCACGCGTGCAGATACTGCACGAGTGAAGCTAAGTATAGGAGACGACCATGATGACCACCGACCGCGCCGCCGTCACCGCCGTGCTCGATTCCCTCGCCGACGCATGGAACCGCGGCGACGCCGACGCCTACGGCGCACACTTCACCGAAGACGCGACGTACGTGACCTTCGTCGGCACCCGCTACTCCGGTCGTGACGACGTCGTGAGCAGCCACCGCGTCCTGTTCGAGAAGTTCCTCAAGGGCACCAAGCTCGCGCACGAGTTCCTGGACGTGCGATTCCTCGGCGCGGACGTCGCGATCGTGAGCACCAACGGGGACACGTACAAGGGCGAAGCGCCGAAGAAGCTGTCGAAGGTCCAGACGTACACGCTGCTCCGCGACGGCGGGCGCTGGCTCGTCGCGGCGTTCCACAACACCCAGCGGAAGCCGCTGGTGGAGCGGATCTCGTTCGCGTTCGCGCCGGAAACGAAGCCGAAGCAGTGAAAGCACTGGTGACGGGGCGAGCGCGGGCATCGGCCGGGCGTTCGCCACGGGACTGGCGGGCGCGGGGTACGCGGTGACGGCCGTCGCCCGCGACGAAAACCGCCTCACCGCCCTCATGGCGGAACTCGGGCCGGGCCATGACCACCTGGCCGCGGACCTGGCCACGGCCGAGGGCCTGCGGGCGACGGCCGAACGCTTTCCGGGCCCTACACGCTGCTGGTGAACAACGCGGGCTTCGCAGTCCACGGCGGCTTCGCGGAAACGCCGCTCGAGGACTCACTGGGAGTGCTGGACCTCAACTGCCGCGCGGTGGTGACGCTGGCGCACGCCTTCCTCGCCCACGCACGGCCGGGCGCCGCGCTGGTGAACGTGTCCTCGACGCTGGGGTTCACACCCAAGCCCGGACTCGGCGTCCACAGCGCCACCAAGGCGTTCGTGACGTCGTTCTCGGAAGCCCTCGCCAGGGCCCAACGGTGGTCTCGGGCCGGCCGAACGCCGTGTTCACCGCGGTCGCCGGGCTGCTGCCCCGCCGGACCGCGGTGTCCCTGTTCGGCTAGACCTTCGCGACCGCGGCCAACGCCTCGGGCAGCGTGAACGCTCCGGCGTACAGCGCCTTCCCGACGATCGAGCCCTCGACACCGTCGGACGCCAGGCCGGCCAGCGCGACGAGGTCGGCCACGCTCGACACCCCGCCCGAGGCGATCACCGGCGCGTCCGTGCGGGCGACGACGTCCCGCAGCAGCTCCAGGTTCGGGCCGCGGAGGGTGCCGTCCTTGCTGACGTCGGTGACGACGTAGCGGGACGCGCCGTCGCGGTCGAGGCGCTCCAGGACCTCCCAGAGGTCGCCGCCGTCGGAGGTCCAGCCGCGGGCCGAGAGCCGGTGGCCGGCGTCGGTGATGCGCACGTCGAGGCCGATCGCCACCCGGTCGCCGTACTCGCCGATGACCCGCGAGGTCCACTCCGGGTCCTCGAGCGCGGCGGTGCCGAGGTTGACCCGGCGGGCCCCGGTGTCCAGCGCGGCCTTCAGGGACGCGTCGTCGCGGATGCCGCCGGACAGCTCGACCTGGACGTCGAGCGTGCCGACGACCTCGGCGAGCAGCTCGCGGTTGCTGCCCTTGCCGAAGGCGGCGTCGAGGTCGACCAGGTGGATCCACTCGGCGCCGTCGCGCTGCCAGGCGAGCGCCGCTTCGAGCGGGCTGCCATAGGAGGTTTCGGTGCCGGCCTCGCCCTGGACGAGTCGGACGGCCTGGCCATCGGCCACATCAACGGCGGGAAGCAGCGTGAAAGTCACGCGGGTAACTCTAGGGCGGAGACCCGGATCACCCGGTCAGAGGGTCGCCAGCCAGTTGCGCAGCAGCTGCGCCCCGGCGTCACCCGACTTCTCCGGGTGGAACTGGGTGGCCCAGAGCGGCCCGTTCTCGACCGCGGCGACGAAGTCCTCGCCGTGGTGAGCCCAGGTGACCTTGGGTTCCTGCCCGGCCAAGCCGTCGAGCTCCCACTTGCGCGCGGCGTAGGAGTGCACGAAGTAGAACCGCTCGTCCGGGTCGAGACCGGCGAACAGCTGCGAGTCCGCGGGCGCCCGCACGGTGTTCCACCCCATGTGCGGCAGGACGTCGGCGTGCAGCCGGTCGACGACGCCGGGCCATTCGCCGGTGCCCTCGGTCTCTTCGCCGTGCTCGACGCCGCGGGAGAAGAGGATCTGCATGCCGACGCAGATGCCGAGCACGGGCCGCCCGCCGGCCAGCCGCTTGCCGATGATCCGGTGCCCGTGCACGTCCAGCAGCCCGGCCATGCAGGCGGAGTAGGCCCCGACCCCGGGCACGACCAGCCCATCGGCTTCGACGGCGGCATGCGGATCGGCGGTGACCTCGACATCGGCGCCCGCGCGCGCCACAGCGCGTTCGGCGGAGCGGAGGTTGCCGGAACCGTAGTCGAGGATCACCACACGAGACACGCCACCCAGCGTAGCCGTCCCTCTCAGTGCCGTTCGAACGAATAGACGTCGGTCACGGTGTTGCACGGAGATGGCGGCACGACCTCGACCCGAAGGACGCCGTCGTCGTAGTCGACGCCTTCGGGGGTGAAGGTGCCCGTACAGGTGCTGACCAGCGGGACCTGGCCGATCTCCTGCACCCTCGCCGTGACGTCACGGCCGTTGACGGGCCGGGGCAGGTCGATCTGCAGGAGCTGCAGGTTCGTCGGGTACAGGTCGTTGTACGGGTCGCTCGTCGCGCAGATCAGGCGGGTCGGGCCGACGAAGTCGCAGCCCTGGGCACTGCGGATGTGGTGGTCGAGGTGGATGCGCGCGGCGACCGGGAGGTCGCCGGCCTGCCGGGGGCCGCGCGGGTTGAGGAACGGCGTCGGCGAGACGTAGAGCCGGTCGATCTCCCCCAGCGGACCGGAGACCAGCCATTGACCGTCCGGGGTGGCCGCGACCTGGGCGTTCGCGTTGGCGGCCGGTTCGTCGGGCTGCAACGGGTGGACGAACTCCGTGGTCGTCCCGTCGGGCCGGGTGACCAGGTACATCTTCGTGGCCGGCGCCGGGGTGCGGGTGTCCTGGTAGACGTCGAAGACGTATCCGCGCAGCGAGTCGGGGTCACCGACGTGGCCCCAGCCTTCGTCCTTGAGCGGCTGCGGGATGGTGGCGCCGTTGCGGTAGACGAGCTCGGTGGCCTGCCCCGGCAGCCGGCGGGTCGCCAGGCCCTCTCCGCTGATGCGGTTCTCGACGGTGGTGTGGCCGACCTGCCGCCAGTGGCTGCCGTGCGCGGTGGCGCCGGTCGCGACGGTGGCGCCGGTTCCCGCGAGCAGGGTGGCAGTGGTGAAGCCGAGCAGACTTGCCGTCCGCAGTGCGCGCATGTGCGCTCCTCGGGAGTTGAGGCCTTGGCGGCGGCAGCGCCATCCTGCCACAGACCACGCACGCCCCGAAAAGATCTTGAAGAAACCCCGTTTGACCGTCCCGCCCGCCGGGTATCACTTCACCCGATCGTGTGGCCAAAGACGGCACGACCGGACGCCGAGGAGGCGAAGATGGCTGAGGACGACCTGCTGTCCCGGATGCTGCACGCCTGGCGTGACGACATCGAGAGCGTGCCGTTCCCGCAGTTCACCGAGCTGCTGATCCCCCGCCAGCAGACCCGCTCCCGGCACGCGTCCGGCCCGTCTGCCGCGCGCGTGACGAACGCCACGCGGAGGACAGACGCCTGACTGTGGTTTCCTGCGGTGGCCGCATCGACGCGTCCCCCGGGAGTCCTCATGAGTCGCACCCCTGACCCGCACGACTTCCTCGACCTCGACGCCGGGCTCGCCGAGGAGGAACGCGCCATCCGCGACGCCGTCCGCGCGTACGCGAAGGACCAGCTGCTCGACCACGTCGCCGACTGGTACGAAACGGGCTCCCTCCCCGCCGCCGAGCTCGCGAAGGGCTTCGGCTCGCTCGGCCTGCTCGGCATGCACCTGGAGGGCTACGGCTGCGCGGGCACCAGCGCCGTCGCGTACGGCATCGCGTGCCGCGAACTCGAGGCCGTCGACTCGGGGCTGCGCAGCTTCGTCTCGGTGCAGGGGTCGCTGGCGATGTACGCGATCCACAAGTGGGGCAGCGAAGAGCACCGGCAGGAGTGGCTGCCGCGGATGGCCACCGGCGAGGCGCTGGGCTGCTTCGGCCTGACCGAGCCGGACGCGGGCAGCGACCCGGGCTCGATGCGCACGCGGGCGGTCCGCGACGGGTCGGACTGGGTGCTCTCGGGCACGAAGATGTGGATCACCAACGGAACCGTCGCCGACGTCGCGGTCGTCTGGGCGCAGACCGACGACGGCATCCGCGGCTTCGTCGTCCCGACGTCGACGCCGGGGTTCACCGCGAACGAGGTCAAGCACAAGCTGTCGCTGCGGGCGTCGCTGACCGCCGAACTCGTCCTCGACGGCGTCCGGTTGCCCGAGTCGGCCGCGTTCCCCGAGGTGCGGGGCCTGCGCGGACCGCTGTCCTGCCTGAACGAAGCGCGCTACGGCATTCTGTTCGGCGTGGTCGGCGCGGCGCGCGCGTGCTACGAGGCGGCGTTGGAGTACACGCTCTCGCGGTCGCAGTTCGGGAAGCCGCTGGCCGGGTTCCAGCTGACCCAGCGCAAGCTCGCCGACCTGGTCGTCGAGGTCAACCGCGCCGGGCTGGTGGCGCTGCAGATCGGCCGGCTGAAGGACACCGGCGCCCTGCACCACAACCACGTCAGCTTCGGGAAGATGGCGAACGTCCGCTCGGCGCTGGACGTGGCCCGCACGGCCCGGTCGATGCTCGGCGCCAACGGGATTTCGCTGGAGTACCCGGTGATGCGGCACATGGCGAACCTGGAGACGGTGCTGACGTACGAGGGCACCGAGGAGATGCACGCGCTGTCACTCGGTCAGGCGGTCACGGGGCTCGCGGCCTTCCGCTGATCCGTTTTTGTCGGTGGTGCCCGCTAGCTTCGCCGACATGACGTTTTCCGACTTCGAAGCCGTGGTGGAACTGCGGCGGTACACCTTGCACCCCGGCCGGCGCGATGAGCTGATCGAGCTGTTCGAGCGCGAGTTCGTCGAGCCGCAGGAGGCCGCGGGTGCGCACCTGTTCGGGCTGTTCCGCTCCCGGGCGTCGCCGGACGAGTTCGTGTGGCTGCGCGGGTTCCGGTCGATGGCCGAGCGCAAGGCGGCACTGGAGGAGTTCTACTTCGGCCCGGTCTGGAAGGCCCACCGGTCGGCGGCGAACGCGACGATGATCGACTCCGACAACGTGCTGCTCCTGCGCCCGGTCCGCCCCGGGCTGGCCGCGCCACCGCCGGGCACGGGCGTGCACGTGACGGTGTCGCCGCCCGCTCCCCCGCCCGATTCGGCGTTCGCGGCGTTCGAGACCGAGCCGTCGGAGAACACGTTCCCGCAGCTGCCGGTCCGCGCGGACGGCCCGTTCTCGGTGTGGTTCAGCCGGGTGGCGTCGCCGTCGTCGTTCGAGCTGGTGCCGACCGCGCGGTCACTGATCCGCTGAGAGCAGTTCGGTGAGCCCGTAGGGGTAGAGGATCTTGCGCCCGTCCCGGAACTCGGCGACGTCGACCCACCGCGCGGTGGCGGGGTCGTCGAGGATCTTCATTTCGTCGCGCCGGTAGAACCCGGCGTCGACGAACTCGACTTCGTAGAGAAAGGCGATTTCGTGCCCAGGCCGGTTCTGCCAGGTGAAGACGTTCTCGAGCACCCCGATCCGGTGGCCCACCGTGATCGCGGCGTCGAGTTCTTCGCCGAACTCGCGCTCGAGCGCCTCCTTGCTACTCTCCCCGAACTCGATCCCACCCCCGAGCGGCCGGTAGTAGGTCTCGCCCTTGAAGTCATCGCGCCCTTCGAAGACGAGCAGCGCGTCACCGCGCCGGACGATCCCCAACGCGAGCGGCCGGATCCTGAACGCCATGGGCGTAACGGTATCGGTCCGCCCCGCCCGCGACCTTGCTACTTCCCGAGGAACTCCCGCATCGACAGCCCGAGCGAGCCGGCGTCCAGCCCGTGCGCGAGGTCGTGGTCCTCGATCCCGCCGTACACCCGGACCTCCGCGTCCCGCCGGACGCCCAGGGACCGCAAGCGGTGGGGCACATCGGAAAGCGCCTCCGCCACGCACCACGCCGACGTCCCCGCGAGGTACGGCTCCACCAGCACCACGGAAGGAGCTGCCGCGTGCACCGCCGTCCGCAACCCCGCCGCGTCGAACGGGCGGATCGTCGAGGCGTACAGCACCGTCACGTCCAGGCCCGCCGTCGCGCGCAGGACGCGGTCCAGCACCGGGCCCACCGCCACCACCACGCCGGACGATCCGGAGCGCACCGTCGTGAACCCCACCCCCAGGTGCGGGGAGGCGTTCTCCTGCGCGGAAAGCCGCAGGTAGACGCGGCCGTCTCCGGGGATCGACTCCAGCAGCAGCCGCTCGGCCTCGGCCGGGTGACCCGGCACGTGGACCGTCCAGCCCGGCAGCGAATCGATCAGGGCGACGTCGCCGGGGGACTGGTGCGTGCGTCCCGCCGTCGACATGTCGTAGGACGCACCCCACGACACCAGGACCCCGCCGACCTCCTGGTGCGAGAAGTCGAGCTTGATCTGCTCGAACGCGCGCTCCACCAGGAACGGCGGGAACGTGTGCACGATCGGCCGCAGGCCCGCCAAGGCCAGCCCGGCGCCGGTGCTGACCAGCAGCTGCTCGCGGATCCCGACGTTGATCACCCGGTCCGGGTGCCGCCGCGCGGCGCCGGCGAGCTGGGCGGCCGAGATGTCGGCGAGCACGACGGCGACGTCGGGGTCGGTGTCGATGATCCGCTCGGTGGTGGCGAGGAAGGTTTCCCGCATCGGTGCCATGGGTTCAGCCCTTCGGTTCGACGACGGCGACCACGGCCAGCGGCCGGCCGGGGTGGGAGGTGGTGAAGGCGTCGTAGAGCGCGTCGTGGTCGCGGCCGGACACCGTGCGCGTCGCCCAGCCTTCGACGGCGAACCGGCGCTCGATGCCGCCCGGCCAGCCGCGCGTCGAGGACTGGTTGTCGACCACCACGGTGGTCAGGTTCTCGAGGCCTTCGCGGGCCGCGACGACGATCGCCTCGTGGTTCGAGCCCTCGTCCAGCTCGGCGTCGCCGACCAGCGTCACGACCTTCGCGTTCGTCAGGCCGCGGGCGCGCAGGCCGAGCGCGGTGCCGAACGCGATCGGCAGGCCGTGGCCGAGGGAGCCGCTGGAGATCTCGACGCCGGGGACGCGGCGCCGGTCGGGGTGGTGGCCCAGCCGTGACACCGGGTCGGACCACGTCGCCAGTTCCGCCTCGGCGAGGAAGCCCTTCGCGGTGAGCACGGCGTAGTACGCCATCGGCCCGTGTCCCTTGGACAGCAGGAACCGGTCGCGGCCGGGCTCGCGGAAGTTCTCCGGCGTGACGTCGAGCACGCGGTCGTAGAGCACCCACAGCACGTCCAAAGTGGACTCGGCGGCGGCGGTGTGCTTTTCGTCCCCGGTCATCAGCGAAATCAGCCGGGGCAGATCGGCGTAGCCGAGTTCGGTCGCAGTGGTCATGACCCGACGATGCAACCTCGACTAAACTCGAAGTCAAGGATAGCCTGACCAGGTGACCAGGCTCGCTGAACATCTCAGCATCGGACAGGTGGCGGAACGCAGCGGGGTTCCGCACACGGCACTGCGGTTCTACGAGGAGAAGGGGCTGATCAGTTCCGAGCGGTCGGCGGGCAACCAGCGCCGGTACCCGCGCTCGGTGCTGCGCCGGATCGCGTTCATCCGTGCGGCACAACGGGTCGGGCTCTCGCTCGAGGACATCAGCACGGCGCTGGAAACGCTGCCGGAGGACCACGCCCCGACGAAGGCGGACTGGGCGCGCCTGTCCCGCGACTGGCAGCACGAGCTCGACGCGCGCATCGACGCCCTGCAGCGCCTGCGCGACCGGCTCACCGGCTGCGTCGGCTGCGGGTGCCTGTCCCTGCGCAGCTGCGCGTTGTACAACAACGACGACGAGCTCTCCCGCTTCGGCCCGGGTGCGAGCAAGCTCCGCCCGGCGGTCGAAGGCGGCATCTAAACCGCTTGCGCGCGGGGAGGATGCTGGGGAGGAAATGAACGAAAAGGAACTGATCCGCATCTCGAAGCGGCTTTCACGGCACCTTCGCCACGACCCGGCCGCCATCGGCCTGACCCTCGCCCCCGGCGGCTGGGTGCCGGTCGACACCCTCCTGCGCGCGCTCTCGATCACGCGTGCACAACTCGACGAAGTGGTCGAGAAGAACAACAAGCGCCGTTTCGCGTTCGACGGAACGGGAACGCGCATCCGCGCGAGCCAGGGTCACAGCGTCCCGGTCGACCTGGGGCTGCCGGACACCCCACCGCCGGACGTGCTGTACCACGGAACGGTGGCGGCCTCCCTCGACGCGATCTTCCGCGAGGGCCTCCGCCCGATGAACCGCCACGCGGTCCACCTCTCGGCCACCCTCGACACGGCCCGAAACGTCGGCGCCCGCCGCGGCAAACCGGTGATCCTTCAGATCGACGCGGCCGCAATGTCCGCCGCCGGCCACACGTTCCAGCTGAGCGCCAACGGAGTCTGGCTCACCGCCACAGTCCCCCCGCCCTACCTAACCCCCCACTCACGCGAGATACCCCGCTAATCACGCGTGATGCCCCTCCAATCACGCAAGATCGCCACCCAATCACACGAGCCCCGGCTCCAATCACACGAGACCCGCCTCGAGTCACGCGAGATCCGGCTCCAATCACGCGAGTTCGGACTTCCGTCACGCAAGTTCCGCCTTCAGCCGCGCGAACCGACCCTCCAGGCACGCGAACCGACCCTCCAGATACGCAAGTCGTCCATCCAGGTACGCGAGTCGTCCGCCCAGGTACGCCAACCGACCCTCCAGATACGCAAGTCGTCCATCCAGGTACGCGAGTCGTCCGCCCAGGTACGCCAACCGACACTCCAGATACGCGAGTCGGCCATCCAGGCACGCGAGTCGTCCGCCCAGGTACGCGAGTCGGCCGTTCAAGTACCCGTGACTCGCGTGATCAAGGCCGGATCTCGCGTGACTGCAAGCGGATCTAGAGCGGGGAAACCGGGGTGAGGGTTCGGCGGCGGGGGCGGCCGAGGAGGCGGCGGCCCACATCCAGCAGTTCCGTGCGCAGCTCTTCGTCGCCGAGGCCGGCCAGGTCCGGGGAACCTCCCGCCATCGCGATCCCGGTCAACGTCACCAAGGCGTTCACCCGGGCCGTCGTGTCCGGGTCGGGGCCGGACAGGATGCCCAGCAGCGCCTGGCCGAAGCCCTCCATGCCGCCGTGGGCCGACTTCTCGATCGCACGGGCGATGCCCGGGTCACTCGAAAACAGCGCCACCAGCGCGCGGTGGCGGATCACCAGGTCGACGAACCCCTCCAGCAGCAGGTCCACCTGCGCACCGCGGCGCTTCTGCGCCGCCGCGCGGCGGACCAGTTCGTCCAGATCACGGACGCCCGGCTCGGCGACCGCCTCGGTGATCTCCGCCTTCGTCTTGAAGTGGTAGTACACCGCCGCCTTCGTGATGCCCAGCGCGTCCGCGATCATCTGCAGCGACGTGCCTTCGACCCCGTGTTCGGTGAACAGCCGCAGCGCGGTCTGCAGCAGTCGGGTCCGGGTGTCCTCGGCCGGGCCGGCGGTCATTCTTCCTCCTCAGCGAGCCGTCGGAGCCTACGTCACGCTCTGTCGATCGGCAAACCGCCTTACTAGCCGAACGGCTAGCGATAAACCTTGCTGTTCGGCAAGTCACATACTTGCCGATCGGCTTGGACCTCTCCTTGCCGATCGGCTAGCTTGGGAAGGGACCCTATGGAGTGAACCGACCCCGTTCGGGCGAAACGGAGCTGACTCGTGGCGACCTTCCTGTACCGGCTCGGCCGGTTTTCCTTCCGGCGCAGAGCGCTGGTCGCGGCCGTCTGGGCGGCGGTCCTGGTGGCACTCGGCCTGGGCGCGCTCACGCTCTCGGGCCAGCTGTCGAACTCGGTGACGATCCCCGGCACCGAGTCGCAGCGGGCGATCGACCAGCTCACCGAGAAGTTCCCGCAGGCCAACGCCGGTGGCGCCACCGCGCGCGTGGTCATCGAAGCCCCGGCCGGCACCACGGTGACCGACGCCAAGGGCAAGGCGGCCGTCGAAGCGCTCGTCGGGCAACTGAAGACGGCGCCGAAGGTCGCCGCGGTGGTCGACCCGTTCCAGGCGCAGTCGATCTCACCCGATCGACGCGTCGCGCTCGCCCAGGTCAGTTACGGAGCGAAAGCGTACGAACTGACCGACGAGGACCGTCAGGCCCTCCTGGACAGCGCCAACGCCGGCCGCGCCGCCGGGTTCACCATCGAGTTCGGCGGGGACGCCGTGCAGGGCGTGCCCGCGACCGGGGCCACCGAGGGTCTGGGTGTCGCCGTCGCCGCCGTCGTGCTGATCATCACCTTCGGCTCGCTGCTCGCGGCCGGGATCCCGCTGCTCACCGCGCTGATCGGCGTCGGCACCGGGATGGCGGGCATCTTCCTCGCCTCCGGCTTCCTCGAACTGAACTCGAACACGCCGGTCCTGGCGCTGATGATCGGCCTCGCCGTCGGCATCGACTACGCGCTGTTCATCGTGTCGCGCTACCGCCACGAACTGGCCATCGGCCGCGACCCCGAAGAAGCCGCCGGACGCGCCGCGGGCACCGCGGGCTCGGCCGTGGTCTTCGCCGGCCTCACCGTCATCATCGCGCTGGCCGGCCTCACCGTGATCGGCATCCCGTTCCTCGGCCAGATGGGCGTCGCCGCCGCCGTCACCGTCGCGATCGCCGTGCTCATCGCCCTGACGCTGCTGCCCGCGATCCTCGGCTTCGCCGGCGCCCGGGTCGCCGGCGGCCGTATCCGCCTTCGCCGCAAGCCGGTCGAAACGACGCACGGCGAACGCTGGGCGCGGTTCGTCGGCCGCCACCGGCTCCCGGTGCTGCTGGTCGCGCTGGCCGGGATGGCCGTCGTCGCCCTGCCCGCGCTGAGCATGCAGCTCGGCCTGCCCAACGACAGCACCGCGGCACCGGATTCGACGCAGCGCAAGGCGTACGAGATCGCCAGCCGCAGCTTCGGCGAAGGCTCCAACGGGCCGCTGCTGGTCGTCGTCGACGTCTCCGGCAGCGCCAACCGCCAGGCCGCGCTCGGCCAAGCCGCGGCCGGCATCCAGAAGCTGCCGGACGTCGCCGCCGTCACGCCGCCGCGCGTCAACCAGGCCGGTGACACGGCGCTGCTCACGGTGATCCCGAAGAGCGGCCCGAGCAGCACGCAGACCGAAGATCTGGTGGCCGCGATCCGCGCCGAATCCGGCTCGCTGGACGCGAAACTGGCCGTCACCGGCCAGACCGCGGCGAACATCGACGTCTCCGAGAAGCTGTCGGACGCGATGCTGCCGTACCTGGCGCTGATCGTCGGGCTCGCGTTCGTGCTGCTGATGCTGGTGTTCCGCTCGGTGGTGGTGCCGCTCAAGGCGACCATCGGCTTCCTCGGCTCGGTCGCGGCGACGTTCGGCGCGGTGGTCGCGGTGTTCCAGTGGGGCTGGCTGACGGACCTGCTCGGCGTCGCCTCGACCGGCCCGATCATGAGCATGCTGCCGATCCTGCTGATCGGCGTGCTGTTCGGGCTGGCGATGGACTACCAGGTGTTCCTCGTGACGCGGATGCGCGAGGAGCACGTCCACGGCGCGGAGCCGCAGGAAGCGGTGGTGACGGGCTTCCGCCACGGCGCACGGGTGGTCGTCGCGGCGGCGCTGATCATGATCAGCGTGTTCGCGGGGTTCATCCTGGCCGAGTCGTCGCTGATCCAGTCGATCGGCTTCGCGCTGGCGTTCGGCGTGCTGGTGGACGCGTTCGTGGTCCGCATGACGCTGGTCCCGGCGGTGATGTCCCTCCTCGGCCGCGGCGCGTGGTGGCTGCCGAAGTGGCTGGACCGCATCCTGCCGGACGTGGACGTCGAGGGCGAGAAGCTCACGAAGCACCTGGACGAGCCCGAGGAGCGGGAACTGGTCGGCGCGAACCGCTAGCGAAAATCGGCGAAGGGCCCCTCTCGTGCGAGAGGGGCCCTTCGCCGTTTCTCAGCTCGACAACCAGAAGATCGCGCCACCGATGGCGAGGACGGCCGCGATGCCCAGGACCACGGCCAGGAACTTGGCCGTCTTCCAGGTCGACCAGACGCCGCCCACGAGGAACCCGCCGAGGGCGAGCAGGAGCACGCCGACGACTCCGTTGCTCACAGGACGCCCTTCGTCGACGGGATGCCGCCCGCGCGGGGGTCGGGCTCCGTCGCCGCGCGCAGGGCCCTTGCCACCGCCTTGTACTCCGCCTCCGCGATGTGGTGGGGGTCGCGGCCGTGGATCACCCGGACGTGCAGGGCGATCTGGGCGTGGAACGCCAGCGAGTCGAACACGTGCCGGGTGAGCACGAACGGGTAGTTGTTCCCGATCGTGAACGTGTTGAACTGCTCCGGCTCGCCCACGTGCACGCAGTACGGCCGGCCGGAGACGTCGATCGCCGCGTGGGCCAGGGTTTCGTCCATTGGGATCCACGCGTCGCCGAAGCGGCGGATGCCGCTCTTGTCGCCCAGTGCCTGGCGGATCGCCTGGCCCAGCACGATCGCCGTGTCCTCCACCGTGTGGTGGGCGTCGATGTGGACGTCGCCGGTGGCCTCGACCTTCAGGTCCAGCGAACCGTGGACGCCGAACGCGGTCAGCATGTGGTCGTAGAACGGGACGCCGGTCGAGATCTCGACCTCGCCCGTGCCGTCGAGGTCCAGCTGGACGGAGATCGAGGACTCCTTGGTGGTCCGTTCGACCTTGCCGATGCGGGTCATCGGGAAACTTCCTTACTCGCCTCGAGGAAGGCGTCGTTCTCTTCCGGGGTGCCGATGCTGACGCGCAGGTGCCCGGGGATGCCCGGGTCGCGGATCAGCACCCCGCGGTCCAAATAGGACTTCCAAGCGTCCGAAGGGGACGAAAACCGTCCGAAGAGGACGAAGTTCGAGTCGCTCGGCACCGGGTCGTAACCCAGGCCCGCCAGGGCTTCCACGACGCGGTCACGCTCGGCCGCCAGCTTGTGCACGCTGGCCAAAGTGGCGTCCGCGTGCCGCAGCGCCGCCCGTGCCGCCGCCTGCGTCAGCCGCGAGAGGTGGTACGGCAGGCGCACCAGCTGCAGCGCGTCGACCACCGCCGGCGCCGCCGCCAGGTAGCCGAGGCGACCGCCCGCGAAGGCGAACGCCTTGCTCATCGTGCGCGAGACGATCAGCCGCGAGGGGTAGTCGGCCAGCAGGTGCACCGCGCTGTCCTGCGACGAGAACTCCGCGTACGCCTCGTCGACCACGACGATCCCGGTGGCCGCGTCCAGCACCGCACGCAGCTCGCCGAGCGGGATCGAGCCGCCGGTCGGGTTGTTCGGGCTGGTGACGAACACGATGTCCGGCTGCCGGGAAGCGATGACCGCGGCCGCCGCGGCCGTGTCGAGCGTGAAGTCGTCCCGACGGGGCGCCGGGACCCACTCGGTGCGGGTGCCGGACGCGATGATCGGGTGCATCGAGTACGACGGCTCGAAGCCGAGCGCGCTGCGCCCGGGCCCGCCGAACGCCTGCAGGATCTGCTGCAGCACCTCGTTGGACCCGTTCGCGGCCCAGACGTTCGCCTCCGACAGCACCACCCGCGTCGACACGCTCAGGTAGTCGGCCAGGTCCTGCCGCAGCGCCACCGCGTCCCGGTCCGGGTAGCGGTGCAGCTCGGCGGCCTCGAGACGAACGGCCTCGGCCACGTCGGCGACCAGCGAAGGGGGCGGCGGGTACGGGTTCTCGTTCGTGTTCAGCCGGATGGGAACGTCCAGCTGCGGCGCGCCGTAGGGCGACTTGCCGCGCAGGTCCTCGCGCAGCGGCAGCTGGTCCAGCGTGACCTCTTCGCCGATCGTCATCGGACCGAACCTCCGAACCGCGCGGTGACGGCCTCGCCGTGCGCGGGCAGGTCCTCGGCGTCGGCCAGCGCGACGACGCGGCCGGCGACCTCCCGCAGCGCGTCCTCGGAGTAGTCCACGACGTGGATGCCCTTGAGGAAGCTCTGCACGGACAGGCCCGAGGAGTGGCGGGCGAAGCCGCCGGTGGGCAGGACGTGGTTGGACCCGGCGCAGTAGTCGCCGAGCGAGACCGGGGCGTACGCGCCGACGAAGATCGCGCCCGCGTTGCGGACCCGGGCCGCGACCGCGCGCGCGTCCGCCGTCTGGATCTCCAGGTGCTCGGCGGCGTAGGCGTCGACGACGCGCAGTCCGTCCTCCACAGTGGACACCAGGATGATGCCGGACTGCTTGCCCGCCAGCGCTTCGGCGACCCGCGAGCTGTGCTTGGTCGCGGCGACGCGGTTCACCAGTTCCTCGTCGACGGCGTCGGCCAGCTCCACCGACGTCGTGACCAGCACGCTCGCGGCCAGCGGGTCGTGCTCGGCCTGGCTGATCAGGTCGGCGGCGACGTGCACCGGGTCGGCCGTCTCGTCGGCGAGGATGGCGATCTCGGTGGGCCCGGCCTCGGCGTCGATGCCGATCAGGCCGCGCAGCAGGCGCTTGGCCGCGGTGAGGTAGATGTTGCCCGGCCCGGTGACGATGTCGACCGGCGCCAGCTCGGCGCCGTCGGTGTCCGTGCCGCCGTACGCCAGCAGCGCGACGGCCTGCGCGCCGCCGGCCGCCCACACCTCGTCCACGCCGAGCAGCTCGGCCGCGGCGAGGATGGTCGGGTGCGGCAGCCCGCCGAACGCGGCCTGCGGCGGCGAGCAGACGACGAGCGAGCCGACGCCGGCGATCTGCGCCGGGACGACGTTCATCACGACGGTCGAGGGGTACACCGCCAGCCCGCCCGGGGCGTACAGCCCGACGCGCTCGACCGGCACCCACTTCTCCGTGACCGTGCCGCCCTCGACGACGGTCGTCGTGACGTCGGTGCGGCGCTGCTCGGCGTGCACCTTCCGCGCCCGGGTGATCGACTCCTCCAGCGCCGCGCGCACGGCCGGGTCCAGCTGCTCCAGGGCGCGCGTCAGCTCGGGGCGCGGGACACGCACCGCGCCGGGCCGGACCTTGTCGAACTTCTCGGTGTACTCGAGGACGGCTTCGACCCCGCGGTCGCGGACCGCCTCGACCACCGGGCGCACGTGGTGCAGCGCCGCGTCCACGTCGTATTCGGCGCGCGGCAGGGCGGCGCGCAGTTCGGCGGCGGTCGGGACCTGCCCGCGCAGGTCGGTGCGGTTCAGCATGTCTCCCAGGGTACGAGGTCACGCCCAGCGCCTTTTCAGCGATACTCCCCGGTGACGGCCGATCCCAGCATGCAGGAGGCAGCGGTGGCGCGAATCGCGTTGTGCCAGGTCAACTCGGGTGACGATCCGGAGGCGAACCTGAAACTCGTTCGCTCCGGCGTGGAGGCCGCGGCGGCGGACGGCGCGCGGGTCGTCGTGTTCCCCGAAGCGGCGATGGCGCGGTTCGGACGGCCGCTGGAGCCGGTCGCGGAGCCGCTCGACGGGCCGTGGGCGTCGGCCGTGGCCGCGGTGGCCGCCGAGCACGACGTGGTCGTCGTCGCCGGGATGTTCACCCCGGCGGACGGCGGGCGGGTGCACAACACGCTGCTGGCCACCGGCGCCGGGCACCACCTCGGCTACGACAAGATCCACCTCTACGACGCGTTCGGGTTCGCCGAGTCCGACACGGTCGCGCCCGGCTCCACGGCGACCACGTTCGAGCTGGACGGCGTCGTCTACGGCGTCGCGACCTGCTACGACGTGCGGTTCCCGGAGCTGTTCCGCGCGCTGGCCGACGACGGTGCCGACGTCGTGCTGCTGCCGGCGTCGTGGGGTGCGGGCGAGGGCAAGCGCGAGCAGTGGGAGATCCTGGTGCGGGCGCGGGCGCTGGATTCGGGCTGCTGGGTGCTGGCCTGCGGCCAGGCCGACCCGGCGGCGACCGGCCTCGCGGTGAACCCAAAGGCCCCGACCGGGATCGGGTACTCGCTGGCCGCGGACGGCTTCGGCCGGGTGCACGCCGCCGCGGGCGCGGGCCCGGAGACGCTGCTGGTGGACGTGGACGCCGCGGTGTCGGCCAAGGCCCGCGCCGCCACGGGAGCCTTGGCCAACCGGCGCCTCTAGCGGAGGAGGCCTTCGCGGATGGCGACGCGCACGAAGCCCGCCCGTCGCCGTTCGCCGGTCTTGTCGCGGATGCGGTCCAGGTAGGACCGGACCGTGCGGACGCTGATGTTGAGGATCTCCGCCACGTCGACGTCCCGCTCCCCCGCCGCCACCAGGCGGAGGACCTGCTTCTCCCGCTCCGACAGCACGATCTTGGGCCCCGCGTGGCGCTCTTCGCTGTCCTGGATGATCATCCCGGCCAGCGTCGGTGACACGTACGCGTTGTCGTCGGCGATCGTGCGGATCGCGCGCAGGAGCTCGTCGCTGTCGACGTCCTTGGACAGGAAGCCCTTCGCGCCCGCCTGCATCGCCCCCAGCACCTCCGGCTGTTCCGCGTGCGCGGACACCACCAGCACCTTGTGCCCCATCTGCCCGACTTCCAGGACCGCGGCCGCGTCCTGGACACCGCGCAGCTTGAGATCCAGCACGACGACGCTGCCCGCCGGCTGGTCCTGGACCGCGAACCGGGCCACCGAGTCGGCGACCGCGCCGAGCTCGATGTCCGGGGCCTCGGTCAGCACGCGGGTCAGCGCGTACCGGTAGAGCGGGTGGTCCTCGATCACGCCCACCGGGATGCTGCGCGCGGACGGCGCCGGCTCGCTCATTTGCGGCCGCCGCGCCGGGGGCCGGCGTCCCCGATCAGACCGCGCCGGATGGCCTCCTTGACCAGGCCCGGCCGCCGCCGTTCGCCGGTCTTGTCGCGGATGCGGTCCAGGTAGCCGCGGACCGTCCGGACGCCGATGCCGAGGATCAGCGCGATGTCGACGTCCCGCTCCCCCGCCGCCACCAGCCGCAGCACCTGCTCCTCGCGCGGGGACAGCTCGGCTTCGGCCGACACCGCCGGCCGGTCGGCGTTGTCCTTCATGATCATCCCGGCGACCACCGCCGAGACGTACGCGCCGCCGCCCGCGACCGTCTTGATCGCGATCAGCAGCTCGTCGGCGTCGACGTCCTTCGACAGGAACCCGCGCGCCCCCGCCGCGATCGCCCCGAGCACGACTTCCGGTTCCGCCTGCGCGGAGACCACGAGCACGTGGTGCCCGAGCTCGCACACCTCCAGCACCGCCGCCGCCCCCGCAACACCCGGCAGGCCCAGGTCGAGCAGGACCACGCTGCCCGGCGGCTGCCGGTGCACGTGGAACCGGGCGACCGAATCGACGACCGCACCGAGCTCGACGAAGTCGGCTTCGGCCAGCACACGTTCGACGGAGACGCGGTACAGCGGGTGGTCTTCGATGACCGCGACCCGGACCCGCCCCTGGTCCAGCTCACCCTCGGTCGGACGCTCTTCTGTCATGTGCACGACTTTCACCCCGTTCCACCCGACGGAGCCGGCCGCCCGGCCGTGGCCGGGTCCAGCGCGGGGCCCGTCGGCACCAATGCCAGCAAACTACCCGTGACCGGCGGTTTGGCGACGCCTCCGTAGCCGAGCGAGGCCAACGCCTGCCCATTCACCACCGGGTACTTCCGGCCCGTGTCCGTCACCAGGTACGCGGTGACCGAGCCGGCCTCGACGACGACGGCGCCTCCCGAGGGAGGTACGAACACCTCGTCCGCCACCCTTGCTTCGGTCCGGGTGGCGACCTGGATGGCTTTGGCTCCAACGGGAAGCGGGAATTCGGCCGAAACGAGCAACCGGCTGCCCTGAACGCACAGCGCCACGGAGTTCCCGGTGATCGGCGCCTTCCCGGGGATGCGGTCGGGGAAGGCGGCCGGGTCGGCCCCGCCGGCGCGCGGCGCGGCGACCTTCGGGACGGCGGCGACGTCGGCCGCGCGCACGTCGGCCGGTTTCGGCGTCCCCTCGTAGGCCGGGGCGTTCGCTTCCGTGGTGACCAGCAGGCTCGCCTCGGTCTGCCCGACCGGCTCGAGACCGTCGCGGCGGACCAGGTAGTACGACGTGGCCGTGCCGGGCGCGGCCATCGCGTCGACGACGGCGAGGACCTCGCCCACGCGGGTGCCGCGGCCACCCACCGCGGGCCCCGGGTCGCCGGCGCCGGCCACCGGCAGCGCGGTGAGGTCCCGGCCGGCCGGGACGGTGTCGATCCACCGCGCCGACACCGCGATCGTCGGGTAGCTGTCGAACTGCAGCGCCGTGGCGGCTTCGTCGCTCAGCTTGTAGCGACGGCCGCCGGCGAGCAGGAACCGGTCCCCCTGCGGCAGCCGCACGATCACGCCCTGGTCCCGCGGCAGCTCCACTCCGGACGCGGGCGCGGCCAGCAGCACGGCGGTGCGCGGCTCGGCCGAGGCGGGCGCGTCCTGGGTGGTCCGGCTGCAGCTCGTCCAGGGAACGGTCACGAGCGCGTTGGCCGACGGCAGCGAGTCGGGCGCGCCGGGAATGCCGATCTGGGTGCCGCGGCCGGCCTTGCCGAGGTTCTCCGGCGAGACGGACACGGTCGCGTCGCCGTTGCCGCCGGCCAGCAGCCGCGCGGACGCGTAGTTGAGGACCGGGTGCAGCACGCCGTCGGCGCCGAGCACGAACCGCGCGCCGGTGCCCTCCTCGACGATCACCTTGCCGCCGGCCAGCCAGTCCTTGCCGCCGGAGGGGTTCAGCAGGCCGATGATGCCGAAGACGGCGGTGACCAGCAGGGCGGCCGCGACGCCGAGCACGGTGCCCAGGACGAGCCGCCTGCTGGGCGAGACGGGGTGGTTGGCGTCGGCGGCGACGAGCGCGGAAACGAGCCTGCGGCGGAGGAACTGATACGCCTGGATCTGGTCCCGCTGCGTCCACACGCTGCTGTGCCCCCGGCTGTGTGCGTCGTCCTCCCGAGCAACCGATGCTAGGCACCGGACCGGGGTGCGGCGAGGGTAATTTTTACGCCCACGCGGTATCCGGACAGGCAGTAGCGTCGGGGCCGGGGAAAGGGGAGCCCGTGTCCGTCGATACCGCCGTCCACCTGGCACCGTCCCGGCCCGCGGCCACGCCCTTGCCGTGGCTGTTGCCGATCCGGCCGCTGCAGGCGGCGCTGTGGGAGCTCGCCGCGATCGCCGTGCTGCTCGCGTGGCTGGTCGACGGCGTCACGCAACCGGTGAAGATCGGCGTCGGCGTCACCGCGGGGGTGCTGGTGCTGCTGACGTCGGTGCGCTTCGCCGGGCGGCACCTGGCGGGCTGGGCGCTGACGTGGACGGCGTTCCGCCTGCGGCGCCACGACACCCGCCGCGACGGCCCGGACCCGCTGCTGCGCGTGGCGGGGCCGGTGAAGGTGCGCCAGCACGTCGACCGCGCGGGCAACCGCTTCGGTGTCGCGGAGATCGACGGCGGCTGGAGCGCGCTGGTCCGGCTGACCCCGGGCCCGGGCGCGCCGGGGCCGCTGGTCGAGGCGCTGCGTTCGGCGTACCGGCGGGCGGACATCCCGCTGGCGTCGGCCCAGCTGCTGACGTGGGCGATCCCGCGCGGCGACCAGGTGCTGCGAGTGCGCTGGCTGGCGGTCCGCTACCGCCCCGACCTGGCCCCGATCGCGGCACTGGCCCGCGGCGGCGGCGACCTCGGAGCCTTGCGCAGCACGGCGTCGGCGGCGTTGAGCCTGATGGGGACGCTGGCCGAAGCCGGGTACCAGAGCACGGTGCTGGAGGCCGGGGAGCTGGCGAAGGAACTGCGGGTGGCGTTGGGGGTCCAGGGGAATTCTCCGGAGGGTCCCGATCGGTGGAAGTCCTGGGTGTGGGGCGATTCCACGCAGATGTGCTTCGCACCGCGGTCGGCCCGGGTGCTGGACCTGGCGGTGCCCGGAGCGGCTTTCACGGCGACGTCGTACACGCTGACGCGCACCGCGGGCGGCAAGGAGAAGGCGGAAGTGACGATCCGGGTGGGAGCGCGGCCGGGCGCGCCGGTCCCGGTGCCGCCCGCGGTGGTCCCGCTGCACGGGCGGCACGAGGCCGGGGTGCGCAAGACATTGCCGTTGGCTTTGGACAGCTGAGCTCAGTTCACGACGAACGTCCGGATGCTGCGCGCCGGAAGCTGAGCGGCGAACGCCCCGTTCGACACGGTGACGTCGGAGTAGCGCGCGAGGTTCGCGCTCGCGTTCGTCAGCCAGGTCTGGGCCGTCGCCGATCCGGTGTCGCGGAGGGTGAACGCCAGGTCGGCCGCCGCGGTGTTCTTGTTGATGGCGACGATGACGATCCTGGCTCCGCTCTTGAACGCCGAGATGTAGACGTTCGCCTGCGGGTTGGCGGTCGCCGTGATCCGCGAGTACCCCGGCCGGACCCACTTCGCGAAGTGCGCCATGCAGGCGCCGCGCTTGCTGATTTGCCCGTCCTCGCGGAGCGGGCCGTACGAACGGCGGATGTACCACCACACGTACGTCTGGAACCGGCCGTCCACCAGCGCGCGGTGGACGTGCTCGCCGACGTCGAGCGCCTGCGGCCAGAGGTCGGCCGAATCAGTGCTGTTGGGGTAGTAGACCTCCGTCATCCACAGCTCCTTGCCGGCGCCCTTCTGCCGGAAGAGCGGGTAGGGCAGGTCCGCGAACGAGGTGCCGTAGAGGTGCGTGCCGATGATGTCGACGTTCGTCAGTGCGGTGGCGTCGTCGAGGATCGGGTCCGACATGGCCTTGCGGTACTGGAACGACTCGGGCGCGATCACCCGGGTGCTGAGCGAGCCGGCGTTCTCGCGCAGGAACTTCACGATCTCGGCGGCGGTCCACGCCGTCCAGTCGTGCGCGTAATCCGGCTCGTTCTGGACCGAGATCCCGTACAGGTTCACGCCGTTGCCCGCCATGAACGCGGTGAAGTCGTTGAGGTGCTGCGCATAGGCGGCGTAGGCGTTGTACCGCAGCCGCTTGCCGCCGGAGAAGGTCTCGGTCAGGGAAGCGGGCGGGTTCCACGGCGAAGCGATGACCTTCGCGCCGAGCTCGCTCGCCCGCCGGGCCGTGGCGACCTCGCGGCTCCAGTTGTTGCGGTCTTCGTGGACGGGGATGCGCAGCACGGTGAAGCCCAGCTGGTTCGTGCCGTTGCCGAACGCCGTCTCGCGCTGGGCGGCGGTGAGGTCGCTGATCCAGACGGTGTGGTTCATCCCGCCGAAGCCGAGGATGGTCTGCTGCACGTTCGACGGCTCGACGACCACCGCGGTGGCGGCCGCGGCCGGGGTCGCGGCCGCCAGCACCGGCAGGGCGGCACCTGCGGCCAGGACGGTCCGCCGTCGCAGGAGGGGCGGGATCTCGGGTTGCTCTCGACGTGACATGGCATCTCCCTGGAGTCGACTGGCGAACAGCCTGGGAGCGCTCCCGACAACGATCCTGACAGCGGGCGCACGACAGCGTCAATGAAACGTTCAGCCGCGGACGGCCTCGTACACCCCCGCGATCATCGCCACCACCGGCACCAGCGACAGCAGCACCAGGAACTCCGCCACGTCCAGCAACCGTGACCAGTACGGCGAACGCAGTCCCCGCGCCACCCGCGTCGCGTACACCAGGCAGATCACCGCGGAGACCACGACCGCGCAGCCCGCCGCGAACACCGCCGTCCGGTTGCCCGACGCCACCAGCCACACCCCGGCGCACACCAGCGCCGGCACACCGAAGCCCACCAGCACCAGCCGCTGCGCCCGGCCCGCGTACGACCGCGACCGCAGGATCCACGCCAGGCCCAGCAAAGCCGCGAGCCCGGCTTCCCAAGGGCCGCCCGACGCGAGCACGATCGACGCCGCCAGCACCACCAGGCCCAGGGCCACCAGCAACCCCGTCAGGACCGCCTGCGCCCGGGACGTCCGGCCGATCATCTCCGTGCCCAGCGACGGCTGCTCGTCCGCGCGGAACGCCTCCATGTCGTCCGGCACCCGCGGCAGCGGCAAGCGGGCCAGGCGCAACGCCAGCATCGGCGCCACCGCCGCCAGGGCCGTGCAGAGCACCGCGACCACCGCCGCGGCCGCGCCCGCCGGGACGCCGGCCAGCAGGATGACCCCGCACGTCAGGGCGCCGAACCCGGCCGCGCCGGTGATCGCCACGAACCACGGCAGGCGGTCGGCCACCGAGACCGCCGCCAGCACCCCGTACACCGTCACCGCCGCCAAGCCCGCCGCGAGCGGGCCCGCCGACAGCGAGAACAGCGGGTGCGGTGGCAGCACCGACATCCCCGCCAGCAGCGCCACGCCGACACCGGCCAACGAGCCCGCCGCACCCGCTTCGGCGTCGCCGTAAGCGCGGCTCAGCGCCCCTCCGCCCAGCAGGAGCACCAGGGCCAGCAGCCCGGTGCCGATCGGCGCCAGGACGCTGCCGGACGCCGCCGCCTGCACCAGCAGGCCACCCGCCAGCAACAGCACCACCGCGGCCACCAGGCCGGAGCGCCGCGCCACCGACGGGCCCCACCCCCCGGACGTGTCGGCGACGCTGGCGATCGAATCCACGACGTCGTCGAACAGCAGCGGACCCCGCGGGCGCTCCCGCGGGGTCAGGTGCAGCACTTCGCCGTCCCGGATCTGGGCCGCCGCCACGCTCAAGCCGAGCGCCAACGGAGCGCCACCCAGCCGGGACAGCACCCAGCCTGGATGTTCGGCCGACGCCTGCCCGGACGCTCCCGCCAGGCGGACCAGCTGGGGCACCAACTCGGCGAACGTCGACTGCTGCGGCAGGGCGACGTCGACGCGGGCCCGCGGCGTGACCACCGTGACCCGCCGGGTCGTGCCGGTCAAAGATGCCGTCATCACACGTCTTTCGCGGCCGCGATCACCGGGGCGAACTTGGCGGAGGACGCCTCGGCCAGCTTCTGCAGCCCGGCGTTCACCGCTTCCAGCACGATTTCCGAGAGGTTGCGGGCGTCGTACTCGCGGATCGCGCGCGGGTCGATGTCGATCGAGGTGAAGCGGCCGTCGCCGCGGAGGGTGACGGTGACCTCGTTCTGCCGCGAGTGCGCCTTGATCTCCATCGCCTCGACCGTGCGCTGGATCCGCTGGACCTCTTCGGTCTGCTTGCGCACCTGCGCCAGCAGCTCGTCCATGTCGGGCACCGCGTACGGATCGGTCACTGTGCTTTCCCTTCGTGCTGGCGGACGTGGACGCTGGCCACGAACCGCTGGAAACCGGGTGAGAGCCGCCGGGCGGTCGCGGGCGCGGCCGTGCAGGCGAGCTCCAGCACCAGCCGCTCCGCCGGCGTGGCGCCGGGGACCGTCAGGTGCACCTGGGTCTGGATCAGCTCGGTGCCTTCGCCGGTCCGCAGCCGCAGCAGCTGCATGACGGCGGGAGCGGCCGCGTCGCCGACGTCGCGGCGGCTCAGCACGTCGAGCCCGGCCAGCGTCCGCGAAAGCCGTTCGACGGCTTCGGCGGCGATGGCGTCGATCGTGGCCTCGTCCGGCCGCTGCTGGACGCTCACGGTGATGTTCGGGACGAACTCGCCCGGCGTGGCGGCGTGCACGGCGACGAACACCGCACCCGAGTCGCCCGGGTCGACCGCGGTCCAGCCGTCCGGGATGACGAAGTCGAGGGGAAGGGTCATCACAGCCCCACGGACGCGACGGCGTCGTCCCAGGCCGCGCCCACGGCGTCGGCCGCGTCCGAAGCCGCGTGGCTCACCGCGTCGACCGCCGCGCCGCCGTACTCGCCGATGGTGTGGCCGAGCTTCGGCAGGTCGATGTCGATCTTCGCGCCGACACCCAGGCCGAGGCCGAGCGCGGCCCCCGCCTTGAAGTTCACCTTGAGGTGCCCGGCGTCGTAGACGGCCTGGGCGTCCAGCTGCGCGCCGAGCCCGTACTGCAGGGTGCCGTTCGCGCCGACGCCGATGCCCGCGACGTCCGCGGCGACCTCGCCTTCGACCTTCCCGCCGACGAAGGCGTTCGCGTGCGCGCCGACGCCGTGGGCGCCGATCGTGCCGGACGCGCTCGCCTCGCCGCCGGCGAACACCGTGCCCTTGGCGTGGGCTTCGGCGACGCCCCACTCCTTCTTCAGCTCGGCCTCGCCGTGCAGGGCCGCGAGTTCCGCGTGCCCGGACGCCGACGCGTCCCAGCCCTTCGACGTGATCTTCCCGTCGTACTCCGGGGACCAGCCGTCCTGCTCGTGCTGGAACTTGTAGTAGGTGATCTCGGTGTTGCGGCCGAGCTTGTTCTTCAGGCCCTCGGGCTCCGGCTGCCCGAACGGCGTGTCCGCCTTCTTCGGCGCGCGGGTGCCTTCGAGGCCGTCCCAGGTGAGCTTCTTCCAGCCGGAGTTGCCGAACCACGACGGCACGGTCCGCGGCCGCTTCCGGCCGTCCAGCGGCTCGCCGTTGAGCCAGTGCAACGGCCCGCGCGCCCACTTGCCGAGCTCGTGCTCGAGCCGTCCGACGCCTTCGGGCGGGAACAGCTCGGCGAGCGCGTCGGAGAACTCGTCGACGACCTGCCGGGCCGCGGCGACGCTCTGTTCGCCGAGCTGCCGCGCGGCCTGGATGAACGCGCCGACCGAGGCGGAGTTCACCGCGCGGGCCTGGGCGGTCAGCTGGGCGGCGTACTGGTCGAACTGCGCGAGCACCGAATCCACGGCGGCTTCCGCGGACTGCACGAGCCGGGCCGCGGTGGCGAGCCGGTTCGCCTGGTCGCCGAGCTTCGCGGCCGTTTCGCCGAGGTCCTTGCCGAGTTCGGCCGCGGCCGTCGCGAACGCGGTGTAGGCGTCGCCGTCCCAGTCCGCGTGCAGCGCCTTCGCGGACTCGCCGATTTGCCCGGCCTGCCCCGAAACCGCCGACGCCCGGTCGGCCACCCGCTGCGAGGCGGCGCTCAGCGCGGCGGGATCGCCGGTGACGCGCCGCCGGCACTCGACGAGCACGCGCCGGTAGCCGGACAGCACCGAGCTGACCACCCCGGACGCGTCGACCACCCCCGAGCCCGCCACCGGCTAGTTCCCGGCCGCGTCGTAGCCGACGTGCTGGCTGAAGTGCTTGCCGTTGAAGTCCAGATCGATGTCGAGGTCGAAGTCCTGGCCGCCCGGAGCCTCCACAGTGGACTCACCGGTGGTCAGGTTGGTGTGGATGACGACCTCGTCGGCGTGCCCGGCCGAAGGCGCGGGAATCGTGGGCGCCGGGGCCGGCGCAGGCGTGGGTGCCGGCACCGACGGCGTCGTGACCGGGTGGTCGACGGGGATCCAGCTGTTCGCGGGTGTGGCACCGCCGCTGGAACCGCCGCCGGTGGCGAGCGCGGGCGGGGTGTAGTCAGTGAACGAGGGCTGCTGCGGGATCCCCCCGCCGCTCCCGCCCGCCACCGCCTGCTGCCCCGACGGGCTCGCCACCGGCGGCGGGGTCTGCGGCGCGGTGACCGGGGTGCTCCCGATCGACGGCTGTGCTGTCGCGCCCGAGCTGCCGGAGGAGTGGTGGAAGAGCTTCTCGATCTCGCCGATGACCTGCGCGAGCGTAGTGATCTGCTGGGCGAGGTCGACCGCGCCGAGCGCCTTGAGCAGCGCGCCGATCGCGGTGATGAACGCCCGCAGCGACGCACTGGTCGCGGTCGACAAAGCGACCGCCGCGCCGTAGGTCCACCAGTTCGACATCAGCGCGGCGACCGTGGGGTTCACCGCGGAGACGACCGCGCGGTAGGCCTCCTGCGCGGTCTTGATCAGCGTCCCGGAGACCCCGAGCAGCTCGGCGCCCTTCTGGACGACGTTGATGATCTTCGTCAGCTGGTCGAGCGAGTCGCCGATCTTCTTCAGCGCCGACTCGCTCGCCGCCCCGGACCAGATCTTGCCCAGCTGGTCGGCCGCCTTGGTCAGCTCGTTGTACATCGACAGGAACTGCTCGGCCTTGCGGACCAGGTCCACCACGTGCTTCGCGATCTGCTCCGGCTGGCCCGTGACGATCTGCGGCAGGATCGTGATCGGCCCGCCCGAAGACGCGGTCGCGTCCATCGCGCTGGAGTTCGGGAAAGTCAGCATCGGTCCTCACATCGGTTCGAGGGGCGGACGATCAGACGACGGACGCGGGCCGGTAGACGCTGACCTTCGCCAGCCCGCCGGTGCGGGCGTCGAGCAGCCCGTGGTTGTAGAGGCGGCCGCCGTCGCCGGCGACGCCGATGACCGGCTGGCGGTCGGAGAACTGCAGCGGCTCGACCACCACGACGTCACCGCTGTGCACGCCGCCGGGCACGTCGGAGAACGTCCGCGCGGTGCCCGCGTAGACCTCGATCAGCCCGACCCGCGCCTGGTTGTCGGCGTCGCCGGCGAGCCAGTCGTTGAAGTCGGCGACACCGTGGAAGCGGGTGTCGGTGATCGGGTGGTCGCCGAGCCGGCCCAGCCGCGCGTCCCCCAGGTAGCGCAGCACGTTGCCGACCGACGACGGCTCGCCGTGGGCGCCCGCGCTGTCGTTGATGGCCAGGGTGGCGAGCTCGGAAGCGTGCGAGCTGCCCCAGATCGACGACGCGGTGCTCGCCGGGGCGTGCCCGCCGCCGTAGCCGGCGGCCGCGTCCCGGTCGGCCGCCTGGTAGGCGTCGGCACTGGCCTTGACGAGCCCGTTGATCTGCTGCAGCAGCTGCAGCAGCGTGCGGACGGCGGTGATCTGGCCGGAGTGCAGGGCCGCGTTCGCGGAGGCGACCGCGGTGCCGAAGGTGGCGAACGACATCGGCGGCACGACGAGCCGTTCGAGGTCGGCCACGGCGTTGATGCCGTGGGCGATGATGCCCCCGACGTTGCCCACGGCGGAGCGCATCGCCTCGGGCTCAGCCCGGTACTCGCCGGCCATCGGTCTCCTTCCGGGGTGGCGGTGCTCGGCCCGAGCGTAAGTTCGGCCCCGGAAGCGGGCGGACGGCAAAAGTACCCACCGCAGCGGGTCGGCAAGTGGCCAAAATACCGGTCAGAGCCGCCCCGATCCGCTGGAGCATTGCTACATGAGCCTCACGCCCGAGCGTCCGACCGAGATCGTGCTGCAGTCGCCGCCGATGCTCCCGAAGAGCTCGTCCGGCGGCATGGTGCAGCTGATGATGTTCCTGCCGATGATGCTCGGCATGGGCGCGATGTCGTTCGTCTACATCGGACGCGACGGCGGCGTGATGACCTACGTCTTCGGCGCGCTGTTCCTCTGCGCGATGGGCGGCATGGTGGTGATGTCGCTCGGCCGCGGCGGCATGGCGAAGAAGGCGCAGATCAACGACGAGCGCCGGGACTACCAGCGGTACCTCTCCGGGCTGCGCGCCCAGGTCCGCGACATCGCCGACGGGCAGCGCGCGGCCATGGTCGCCGTCCAGCCCGACCCGGCCGACCTGTGGGCCTACGTCGAGGCCGGGAAGCTGTGGGACCGGCGGCGCACCGAGCCGCAGTTCGCGCAGGTGCGCGCGGGCACCGGGCCGCAACGGCTCGCGACGCCCCTGAAGGCGCCGCAGACCGTGCCGCTGGAAGACCTGGACCCGGTGTCCTCCACCAGCCTCAAGCACTTCATCCGCACCTACTCGACGGTGGACGGGCTGCCGGTCGCGCTGTCGCTGCGGTCGTTCGCCGCGGTCACCGTGGCCGGGCGGCGGCCGGCCGTGCTCGGCCTGGTGCGGGCCCTGCTGTGCCAGCTCGTCACCTTCCACTCCCCCGCGGACCTGCGGATCGCCGTCTGCGTGTCGCCGGACCGCCGGCACGACTGGGAGTGGGTGAAGTGGCTTCCGCACGCCGCCGCGGCCGGCGCGGGCGACGCCGTCGGGCCGCGGCGGCTGGCCGCGGACACCGCCGCCGGGCTGGCCGAGCTGCTGGGCGCCGACCTCGGCGAACGGCCCGCGTTCAGCCGCCGCGCGGCGGCCGAACTCGACCTGCCCCACCTCGTCGTCCTCGTCGACGGCGGCAACGCCCACGGCGAGCCCCGGCTGATCGGCGCGGACGGCCGGCTCGGCGTCACCGTGCTCGAGGTCGGCCAGGAGCACCCGCGGACGTCGTCGTCCGAGAAGCTGCTCAGCCTGCACACCGCGCCGGACTCCCTCGGCATGGTCGTCGGCGACGGCGGCGAGCAGCGGCTCGGCTTCCTCGGCCGCCCGGATGTGCTCGACCGCGGCGCCGCCGAAGCCCTCGCCCGGATGCTGACGCCGTTGCACACGCCCGCCGCGGTCGTCGGCGAGAAGCCGATGTCCGCGACGTTCGGGCTGGCCGGGCTGCTCGGCATCGGTGACCCGCGCGACACCGACACGACGGTGACGTGGGCCCCGCGGGCGGCGCGGGACCGGCTGCGGATCCCGCTGGGCGTCAACCCCGAAGGCCGTCCGGTCGAGCTGGACCTCAAGGAGTCGGCCGAAGGCGGGATGGGCCCGCACGGCCTGGTCATCGGCGCGACCGGGTCCGGCAAGAGCGAGCTGCTGCGGACGCTGGTGACGGCGCTGGCCGTGATGCACTCGTCGGAGACGCTCAACCTGGCCCTCATCGACTTCAAGGGCGGCGCGACCTTCGCCGGGATGACCGGGCTGCCGCACACCTGCGCCGTCATCACCAACCTGTCCGACGACCTCGCGCTGGTCGACCGGATGGCGGACGCGCTGAACGGCGAGCTGCTGCGGCGGCAGGAACTGCTGCACGCGGCCGGGAACTACGCATCGGTGCGCGACTACGAGAAGGCCCGCGCGGACGGCGCGCCGCTGGACCCGCTGCCCTCGCTGCTGGTGATCATCGACGAGTTCAGCGAGCTGCTGTCCTCGCGCCCGGAGTTCATCGACCTGTTCGTCGCGATCGGCAGGCTCGGGCGCTCCCTCGGCATCCACCTGCTGCTCGCCTCGCAGCGGCTCGAGGAAGGCCGGCTGCGCGGGCTCGATTCCCACCTGTCGTACCGGATCGGGCTGCGGACGTTCTCCGCCGCGGAAAGCCGGGCCGTGCTGGGTGTCGCCGACGCCTACCACCTGCCGCCGGTGCCCGGCTCGGCGTACCTGAAGTCCGACACCGAAACGCTGGTCCGGCTCAAGGCCGCCTACGTCTCCGGGGAGCTCCCGCCGCGGAGCACGGTCGTGCGCGAGGACGGGCAGGAACTGGGCGTGCTGCCGTTTTCCCTGGCTCCGGTGGAGATCCCGGTGACGACCGAGGTGTCCGCGGCGCCTTCGGAAGAGGGCACCGGCGAGACGATCATCGGCGCGATGCTGTCCCGCCTGGAGGGCCGCGGGCCGGCCGCGCACCAGATCTGGCTGCCGCCGCTGGCCGAACCGCCGACGCTGGACCAGCTGCTCCCGCCGCTGGGCGAGGACGCGGGCCGCGGCCTGTGCCCGCTCGGCTGGGGCGGCAACGGCAAGCTGACGATCCCGGTGGCGCTGGTGGACAAGCCGTTCGAGCAGCGCCGCGACCTGCTGTGGGCCGACTTCTCCGGCGCGGCCGGGCACGCGCTGGTCGTCGGCGCGCCGCAGAGCGGGAAGTCGACGCTGATGAAGGACATCGCGGGCATGCTCGCGCTGACCCACACCCCGGCCGAGGTCCAGCTGTTCGTGCTGGACATGGGTGGTGGCGCGCTGGCGCCGATCGCCGGGCTGCCGCACGTGTCGGGGTACGCGACCCGCCGGGACGCCCAGCGCTGCCGCCGGGTCGTCGCCGAGCTGACGACGTTGCTGGAGCAGCGCGAGGAGTTCTTCGCCGCGCAGGGCATCGAGTCGATGGCGGCGTTCCGCGCCCGCCGGTCGGAGTTCACCGAGAGCACCGACGACCGCGAGTTCGGCGACGTGTTCCTGTTCGTGGACAACTGGACCACGATCCGCCAGGAGTACGAGCAGCTGGAGGAGCAGATCACCGGACTGGCCGCGCGCGGGCTCGGCTTCGGCATCCACGTGATCGTGTCGGTGAACCAGTGGATCGGCGTCCGCGCCCAGCTGCGCGACGCGATCGGGACGCGGTTCGAGCTGCGTCTCGGCGACCCGATGGACTCGTCGATCGACCGCAAGGTGGCGGCCAACGTGCCGGCCGACCGCCCGGGCCGCGGCATCACGGCGGAGAAGCTGCACTTCCTGGCGGCGCTGCCCCGCATCGACGCGGACCAGCGCCCGGAGACGGTCGGCGCGGGCGGCGTCGACCTGGTCCGGCGGATTTCCGAGGCGTGGCAGGGGCCGCGCGCCCCGCAGGTCCGGCTGCTGCCGCCGGAGGTGCCCCTCGACGGGCTGCCCCCGGCGCCGTCGCGCCAGGTCACGCTGGGGATCGCGGAATCGACGTTGCGCCCGGTGTACCTGGACTTCGCGGCGGACCCGCACTTCATCGCGTTCGGCGACGTGGAGTCCGGCAAGAGCTCGCTGCTGCGTGCCATTGCTTCGGGGATCACGACGGCCTACACCCCGGACGAGGCGGCGATCATCGTGGCGGACTACCGCCGGGGCCTGCTGGGCGCGGTGTCGGAGCCACACCTGCTGGGGTACGCGGGCGCGGAGGGCAAGCTGACGGACCTGATCGCGGAGTGCGCCACCGCGATGCGCAACCGCCTCCCGGGGCCGTCGGTGACCCCGGACCAGCTGCGCAACCGCTCGTGGTGGCGCGGGCCGGAGCTGTTCGTCCTGGTGGACGACTACGAGCTGGTGGCCACGGTGGGCCGGAACCCGTTGCAGCCGTTGCTGGAGTTCCTGCCGCAGGCCCGGGACATCGGCCTGCACCTGCTGATCGTCCGCGGGTCGGGTGGCGCGGGCCGCGCGCTGTTCGAGCCGGTCCTGCAGCGGCTGCGGGAGCTGGGGACGCCGGGCCTGATCATGTCGGGGACGAAGGACGAGGGAGCGCTGCTGGCGGACGTGAAGCCGTCACCGCAGCCGCCGGGGCGCGGGACGCTGGTTTCGCGGCGGCACGGGACCGGGCTGGTCCAGGTGGCGTGGACGAAACCGGCGGAGTCCTAGCGGCTTTCCGCCCTTCGGGGGCTCGTGAACTCGGTCAGCCAGGACCAGTTTCCGGGCCTCGCCGCGAGCCGGCCGAGGACGTTCCGGAGGCCTGAGGGCAAGTCGGATGACTCGGTGCGGATGGCGCCTTGGTCGCCGAGCGCCGCGCCGGACAGGATCACGGTCCAGGCCCTGGTCCCCTCGGCCCAGCGTTCGTCATCGGCCTTGATCACGGTCGTGATGCCGGCTTGTGCGAGCTTGGTCATCAGGGTCTCGATGTCCACCGGGATCCTCTCGACATCCCGCAGCGGGCGGCCGAGGTCGCGCGGCCGGAAACGTCCGCGGCCGCCGCTTGCCGTTCCTCCGTGACCGATCCCGCCGGCCCGCACAAGAATTGCGGGTACCCCGGATCGAGCGTGCGGAAATGAATGCGAATCCCCCTCTTCCGCCGCCGCCGGAGCGACAGGCTTTCACACACTAACCGAACGCCTGGTCGAGCCGGAATGTGATGTAAGTCACCGCCCATACCGGTAATATCCGGTGTTCCCTGTCGATGGGACCACGGGGTGAATGACGGTTTCCGGCTCTCGCGGAAACCGGCCATTCCCCCACGAGGGGACCTGACCAGCACGACTGCGACCACCGTCACGGCGGTTGCGCCGTTCGGCGGCTGGACAGGCCGAGGAGGGAACTACCAGGGGGAGGAAACACCGGTCGGGGGGCCGGTCTGCGCGCGGGAACCATTCCCGGACGCGCCATTTCCCGATGAGCGGCGCACCGCTCATCGGTGTGTCACGCGTCGGCAAAACACCGAATCGCCATTTCGCGAACGCATTCGCCAAGGGGTCTGCCGTCGCGCGCGAACACGCAGAACGAAGGGGAGAATTCCGCATGTCCATCCGTCCCACCAGGGTCGTGGCGACCACCACGGCCCTGCTGGCCGCCGGGCTGCTGACCGCAGTGCCCGCCGATGCCGTGTCCGGCGGGACCGCCGCCACCGCGGGCGCCTACCCGTACGCCGCGAAACTCACCGCCGACGGGCGGGCCTGCGGTGGGGCTCTCGTCGAGCCCGACCTCGTGCTCACCGCCGCGAGCTGCTTCCCCGAGACGCCGCAGGGCGGCGTGCCCGCCAAGGCGACCACCGCCACCATCGGGCGGACCAGCCTCAGCGGCACCGGCGGGCACGTCGTGGGAGTCACGAACGTCGTCGTCCGCACCGACCGGGACGTCGCGCTGGCCCGGCTCGCCACGCCGGTCACCGACATCGCGCCGCTGCCGCTCAGCACCATCCCGGTCAACTACCCCAGCGGTGACGAGACGCTCACCCTGGCCGGCTACGGCCGCACCGAGAGCGAATGGGTGCCGGACACGCTGCACGTCGGCACCTTCAAGGCGCCGTCGTCGACGGCGACCACCCTGGCCCTCACCGGCACGAACGGCACCGACGCCTGCAAGGGCGACGCCGGTGCGCCGATCTTCCGCGACGCCGGTGGCCGCACCGACGTCGTCGGGGTGTCCAGCACCTCCTGGCAGCACGGCTGCTTCGGGGAAACCACGACCAAACAGGGCACCGTCGCCGCCCGCGTCGACGACATCGCCGGCTGGATCCGCCAGCAGACGCTCGCCCCCTCGGCGAAGGCCGTCGGCCACGCGATCACGCTGACCTGGCACGCGGTGACCGGCGCCACCGGCTACCACATCTACGCCGCCACCACCCCGGACGTGCCGGTCGACAGCGCGCACCTGCTGGGCAGCTTCGGCGGCACGTCGTACACGCACACCGGCCTGCCCGCCAAGCAGACCCGCTACTACCGCATCGTCGTCCCGACGACCGACGGCTGGACGGCCCCGCCCACCGACGTCGTTTCGGCGACCACCCCGGTCGCGGCGGGCAACGACTTCAACGGCGACGGCAAGGACGAGGCCGGCGCGGCCTACGACCTCCAGAACGCCCGCGTCGGCCTGTACGTCTGGCCGACGACCGCGACCGGGGTGGGCGCCCCGGCGCTGAAGTGGAACACCGACGGCTGGGAGGCCGCCAAGGCCCGCTGGGTCACCGGTGACTTCAACGGCGACGGCCGCACCGACTTCGGCGCCTTCTACGACTACCTCGATGGCGGCTCGAACCTGTTCCTCTGGTACGCCAACGCCTCCGGCGGCTTCGACAGCCAGGGCATCAAGTGGAGCGGCGCCTTCCGGCCGCTGAACGCCCGGTTCACCACGGGCGACTTCGACGGTGACGGCCGCACGGACCTCGCCGCCGCCTACGACAACGGCAACGCCGACCTGAGCGTGCTGACCTGGCACGCGACGGCGACCGGCTTCGACGCCCCGGTCACGCAGTGGCGCACCGGGCCCGGCAACTGGAACCTCGCCCAGTCCGACTGGCGGGCCGGCGACTTCAACGGCGACGGCCGCGCCGACCTGGCCGCGTTCTACGACTACCGGGACAACACCGCGAACCTGTTCCTCTGGTACGGCAACGCTTCCGGCGGGTTCGACGCGCAGAACGTCAAGTGGAACGGCGGGATCCCGTCCGGCAAGGCGAAGTTCGTCTCCGGCGACTTCGACGGTGACGGGCGCACCGACCTCGGCGCCGCGATCGACCTGGGCAGCGCGAACCTGACCTTCCGCACCTGGCACGCCACCGCCACCGGCGTCGACGCGCCGGTCACGCAGTGGACGACCGGAGCGGGCGGCTGGAACCTCGGCCAGTCCCAGTGGACCGCCGGCGACTACGACGGGGACGGCCGCACGGACCTGCTCGCCTCCTACGACTACGGCAGCGCGAACACGAACCTGTTCCGCTGGCACGCCAACGCCGCCGGCGGGTTCGACGCCGAAGGCGTCAAGTGGAGCAGCAACGGCACGTTCGACGCCGGCCGCTCGAAGCTCCTGTAGCACCGCGGTGGCGGCGTCCCGCCGGGGCGCCGCCACCGCTCCACCCGAGGGGAACCCGATGCACACACGCGCCCGGACCCGGTTCGCCGCGCTTTCCGCCACCCTGCTCGCCTGCGGTCTGCTGACCGCCACCCCCGCCGAGGCCATCTCCGGCGGCACCGTGGTGCCGGTCGGCACCCACCCGTTCCTCGCCCGGATCGCGACGCCGACGAAGTCGTGCTCGGGCGCCCTGATCGACCCGTCCTGGGTCCTCACCTCCGCGACCTGCCTGACGGCCACCGGCACCGGCGCGCCGAGCGAGGCCGCGACCGTCCTCGTCGGCGACGTCGACCTCGGCACCGGCGCCGGCTTCGGCGCGAAGCTGACGAAGGTCGTGCGCCGCACCGACCGGGACGTCGTCCTGGCGAAGCTGGAAAAGCCGGCGACCGGCATCGCGCCGGTCGCGCTGAGCACCACCGCGCCGCAGGCCGGGGACACCCTGCAGGTGGCCGGGTTCGGCCGGACCGCCACCGAGTGGGTGCCCGCGCGGCCGCGGGTCGCGCCGTTCACCGTCTCGGCCGTCACCGGCTCGACCGTGTCGGTCTCCGCCGCCGACGGCACCGACGCCTGCAAGGGCGACGCCGGCGGTCCCGCGTTCCGCCTGTCCGGCGGCACCGCGCAGCTGGTGGCCCTGAGCAGCGCGTCGTGGCAGCACGGCTGCCTCGACGTCACCGAAACCCGTTCCGGCGGCACCGAAGCCCGCGTCGACGACCTCGGCGACTGGATCCGCAAGCAGATCGTGCCGACACCGGTTTCGTGCCCGGCCGGAGCGCCGATCTGGGCCGCCCGCACCGACGGCGGCCTCTGGCGCTACGTCCACCTCGGCCCGGCCGACGGCGCGGTCAGCTGGTCCCAGCCGGGCAGCGCGATCGGGTCCGGCTGGACCGGCCGTGTGCTGGCCGGCAAGGGCGGCGTGATCTGGGACATCCACCGCAACAACAGCGCGAGCGACCCGTACCCGAACGGCAGCCTCAAGCGCTGGGTCTACTCGACCTCCAGCGGCTGGAGCGGCGGTGGCCAGGTCGGCAGCGGCTGGACGCGCTACCTCACCGCCGAGTACGCGAACCGGATCACCGTCGACGAGAAGAACCGCATCTTCATGATCGACGACCAGGGGCAGCTGAAGTTCTACCTCTGGGACGACGCGACGGGCTGGTGGGTCGACGGTGCCGGCGCCGTCCTCGACACCGGCTGGTCCCGCTTCGACTCGATCACCGCGGCCGGCGACGGCGTGCTGTACGCGCGCAAGCCGGGCGGCGAGCTGTTCCGCTTCAAGTACGACTTCGCCGCTTCGGCGTGGACCCAGCGGGACAAGCCGGTCGGCGTCGGCTGGCAGATGTTCAGCGAGATCTTCTCGCCGGGCGGCGACATCCTCTACGGCCGCGGCAGCACCGGCACCAGCCCGTTCAACGGCCAGACCGGCCCGGTGCTGCGCTGGTACCGCTACTCCGACAACACCGACACCTGGGCCCCGTCGGGTCCGGACCGCATGGGCGTCACGATCGGCTCGGGCTGGAACACCGAGATCCACGTGACCGCCGCACCCGACTCCTGCAAGCTCACCGGCTGACCCGAGGGGAACCCCTGATGCACACTCGCTCGAAACTGACGGCGATCTCCGCCGCCGTGCTGGCCGCGACCGCGGCCGGCGTCGTCCCCGCGGCGGCCGTTCCCGGCCCGGCCGCGGTGAACCTCGGCTTCGCGGCCAAGATCACCACCGAGGGCCGGGCGTGCAGCGGCGCGCTCGTCGAGCCGACGCTCGTCCTCACCGCCGCGAGCTGCTTTCCCGAGAACCCGCCGTCGAAGCCGGTCAGCGTCACCGTCGGGTCGCACGTCGCGAAGGTGACGGCGGTGCTCCCCCGCACCGACCGCGACGCCGCGCTGGTCCGGATCGACACCACGATCACCGACGTCACCACGCTGAAGCTCCCGGCGGCCACCGGCGTGCCCGGCGCGTCGGAGGAGCTGTCCCTCGCCGGCTGGGGCCGGACGGCGACCGAGTGGGTGCCGAACGAGGCCCACGTCGGCAAGTTCACCGCCTCGGCGTCCAGTGCGACGACCCTGTCGCTGACCGGGGCGGCCGACGCGTGCAAGGGCGACGCCGGGGCGCCGGTCTTCCGCGCGGACGGCACGCTCGCCGCGGTGGCCGGCGCGTCCTGGCAGCACGGTTGCTTCGGCGAGACCGAGACCCGCCAGGGCACGACCGCCGCCCGGGCCGACGATCTGCGCGACTGGATCCGCGGCCAGGCGATCACCGGCACCGCCAAGGCGGTCGGCCACGGCGTCACGCTGACCTGGACCCCGCTCGCCGCCTCCGAGGACGCGACCTACTCCGTCTACGCCAGCCCGAACGGGGACGCCTCCCCCAGTGCGGAGCTGTTCGTCGGCAGCACGAAGGCGACCACGTTCCTGCACTCGGCCACGTCCCACAAGACCTGGCACTACCTGGTCTACGCCTCGGTGGGGGCGTTCAGCCCGCAGTTGACGGCCACCACCGGCGGCCGCTCGGCCGGCGACTTCACCGGCGACGGCAAGGACGACATCGCCACCTTCACCCGCGGCACCACCGGCGACGCCTTCGCCGCCGCCTCGGACGGGACCAAGTTCGTCGGCACCACCCAGCAGTGGAACGACAACCTCGCGTTCGGCAGTGAAATCCCGCTGAGCGGCGACTTCAACGGCGACGGCAAGGTGGACGCGGTCGTCTTCAAGCGCGGCACGAGCGGTGACGTCGTGGTCGCCCTTTCCGACGGCACCAAGTACGGCACCCCCGCGCTGTGGCACGACTTCTTCGGCATCAACGACGAAATCCCGGCCGTCGGCGACTTCAACGGCGACGGCAAGGACGACATCGCCATCTTCAAGCGCGGCAGCACCGCCGACGTGTTCGTGGCCCTTTCCGACGGCACCAAGTTCGGCGCCGCCGCCCTGTGGCACGACTTCTTCGGGATCAACAACGAACAACCGTACGTCGGGGACTTCAACGGCGACGGCAGGGACGACATCGCCGTCTTCACCCGCGGCACGGCCGGTGACGTGTTCGTCGCGCTTTCGGACGGCACGAAGTTCAGCGGTACCAGCGTCAAGTGGCACGACAACTTCGCCTTCAACGACGAAATCGCGGCCGTCGGCGATTTCAACGGCGACGGCAAGGACGACATCGCCGTCTTCACCCGCGGTACCGCGGGTGACGTGTTCGTCGCGCTTTCGGACGGCACCAAGTTCACCGGTACCAGCGTCAAGTGGCACGACAACTTCGCCTTCAACGACGAAATCCCCGCCGTCGGCGACTTCAACGGCGACGGCAAAGCGGATGTCGTGACGTACACCCGCGGTACCGCGGCCGACGTGTTCGTCTCGCTGTCCGACGGCACCAAGTTCCTCGGGATCAGCGTGAAGTGGCACGACAACTTCGCCTACAACAGCGAAGTGCCCGTTCCGCGGGCGATCACGATCCTCTGACACGGCGGACCCGCCCCCGGTCGTCCGGGGGCGGGTTACCGACTTCGGTAGGTTCCGAAAATCCTTCACGGCTCTTACGTTGAGCTGGTCGTCCCGAGCGGGGGCGGATATCCGGATCACCTGGGCCGAAGGGCATTTTCATGCGAATGTCGAGGGCTGTGGGCGTGGTCGGTGCGGCCGCCGTGGCGCTGAGCCTGGTCTCAGCGGGAGCGGCGGGCGCCCAGCAGGACATCATCGGCGGGAGCACGGTCTCCTCCGCGCCGTGGGGCGCCCAGATCTACTGGAACAACGTGACGACGTACGGCGGTTTCGAGTGCTCGGGGACGATCATCGCCCCGCAGTGGGTGCTCACCGCGCAGCACTGCCTGAACTCGCCGGGCATGCACGTCAAGGTCGGCAACGTGACCCTGCAGCAGGGCACGAACGCCACCGTCGACCAGCAGAAGGCGTCACCGAACGGGGACATCGCCCTGCTGCACCTGACGACCGCGGTCTCCACGACGTACATGAAGCTCGGCACCGGCAACCCGCCGACCGGGTCGACCAACCAGATCTACGGCTGGGGCCGCACCCAGGGCAGCAACCCGCCGTCGAGCACGCTGAAGACGGCCAACGTCCGCGTGACGGGCCTGAGCTCGGACGCCTACGGCGGCACGGCGATCGCCAGCCAGGGCATCAACGGCTCGGCCTGGCACGGCGACTCGGGCGGCCCCCAGCTGTACAACGGCGTCCAGGTCGGGGTCTGCTCGACGGGCAGCAACTCGGGTTCGAACACGCAGGGCACGCAGAACTACGCGAGCATCGCGTCGAGCCGCAGCTGGATCCGCTCCACGGCGGGCGTCTGACGCACCGGACCGCGTTCCGCACCGCCGGGCGGTGCGGAACGCGGCATACTCGCGGCATGAAGTTCCGCACCCAGGTCCTGCTCGGCGGCAAGACCGCGACCGGCCTGCCGGTTCCCGCCGACGTGGTCGAGGCGCTCGGCGCCGGCAAGAAGCCCGCGGTCACCGTGACGCTCGGCGGCCACACCTACCGCACCACGGTCGGCAGCCGCGGCGGGCAGTTCCTGGTCCCGCTCAGCGCGGAGAACCGAGCGCAGGCCGGAGTCGCCGCCGGGGACGACGTCGAAGTCGAGATCGCCCTCGACACCGCGCCCCGCGAACTCGAGATCCCCGCCGATCTCGCGGAGGCGCTCGCCGCCGACGACACCGCCCGGGCCCGGTTCGAAACCCTGTCCTACAGCGCGAAACAGCGGTTCGTGCTGCCGATCGGCCAGGCGAAGACCGCGGAGACCCGGCAGCGGCGCGTCGCCAAGGTGATCACCGACCTGCGCGCCGGGAGCTAGTCACTCCACAGTGTTCACTCCACAGTGTTCACTCCAGAACGGACGCCCGCAGCGCCGCCTTGTCCGGTTTTCCCGACGGTGCCACCGGAACCGCACCCACGAAGCTGAACCGCGCCGGCACCGCCGCCTCCCCCAGCTCCGCCGCCACCGCCTTGCGGACCTCGTCCAGGTCCGGCGACCGGCCCGGCGCCGGCACCACGAACGCGTGCGCCGCTTCACCCGTCTCCGCATCCGGGACCGCCACCACGTACGCCTGGTCGACGTCCGGGCAGGCCGCGATCGCCCGCTCGATCGGGCCGGTGTAGTGGATGATCGCGTTCACGATCACCACGTCCCGGGCCCGCCCGGACAGGTGCAGGTACCCCTCGGCGTCCACGGAACCCAGGTCCTGCGTGCGCACCCAGCCGTCGCTCAGCACGGCCGCGGTCCCGGCCGGGTCGCGCCAGTAGCCCGCGAAGGCCGACGGCGTCCGCACCCACACCTCGCCATCGCGGATCGCGATTTCCACCGTGTCGCAGGGCTTCCCGACCGAACCGGGCCCCTCGTCGGCCCGGCAGATCGTCAGCATCCCCGTCTCCGTCTGGCCGTACGCGTGGTGCATCGCGGGCCCGATCCGCTCGGCCGCCTCGGCGAGCTTGTGCGGCGGCACCGGCGAGCCGGCCACGATCAGCCTCCGCAACGCGCTCAGGTCGACGTCTTCGGCGCGCAGCACGTCCAGCATGCGGTGCAGCCGCGGCACCGTCGTCAGAGCCGCCGTGATGCCCAGCCGCGGCAGCACGAACGGGAAGTCCGGCAGCTCCCGAGGGATCACCGCCGTGCCGCCGGCGAACAGGCACACCCCCAGCTGCTCCACCATCACCGCGCTGGCCAGCGACCCGAACAGCAGGTACCGCCCGAACCCCGCCCCCAGCCGCTCGTGCGCCGAACCCGGCACCGGCGGGCGCCACACGCGGCCTTCGGTCAGCGCGCGGTAGCTGTAGGCCACCCCCTTCGGGACGCCGGTGCTGCCGCTGGTGAACACGACCGTCGCGATGTCGTCCGGCTGCCCCTGCGGCACCGGCTCGGCGTGGGCGTGGGCGGTCAGCAGCCGCTCCAGCCGCAGCACCGGCACCGCCGCCTCCACCGGCAGCGTGCCGTCCGCGACCACCGCCGTGACGTCGCCGAGGATGTGCCGCAGCTGGGCCTCCGGCAGCCCGGGCCGCACCGCGACCGCGCGGGCGCCGAGCACGTGCACCGCGACCAGGGCGGCGAACCCCTCCGGTGTGACGGCGGTGGCCAGCCCGATGCCGTCGCCGGGGCCGAGGCCGGCCGCCCGCAGGCCCGCGGCGCACCGGCCGATCAGCTCCCGCAGCTCGCCGCGGGTGGTCACCCGCGAACCGTGTTCGAACGCCGGGACCTCCGGAGCGCGTTCCAGCTCGTCCAGCAGTGCCTGCGGGTGGACCATCGCGACCGCCTCTCGCCTGGGGCGTCCCGGTCTACCGTGCGGATCTCAGAATTTCGGCAGAGACGACCTGCGGACGCGGGAGCGACCGCAGCGACAGCGTGCCCGCGAGGGCGACGGCCGCGAGCAGCCCGGTGGCGGCGAGCAGCGTCCAGAAGTCCGGGTGCACGATCGACTGGCCGCGCTCGGCCTGCCAGGTGAGCAGCGCGATCAGCCCGCCGTAGCCCGCACCCGCGGTCCGGACCAGCCGGCGGCGGACGACGTCGGATTCGAGCACGCGGTAGCGGCGGGCCAGCAGGAGCAGCCCGAACGCGACCAGCGGCAGCACCTGCAGGGCGTGGATGCCGACGAAGTGCGGGATCCGCAGGTCCCCGCCGACCGTGCTCCAGCCGAGCACCGGCAGCCCGGGGCCGCCGTCCTCGACGCCGACCGAGTGCGCACCGAACGTCGAGTACTTGCCGTTCGCCTCCAGCACCGCCTGCTGCCCCGGTGTCGGCGAGAACATCAGCGTCGCCACGTACATCCCCACCACGGCGAGCGCGGCGCCCCAGCGCAGGGCCGACCGCAGGGCGCGGTCCGGGATGCGCTGGAACAGCAGCAGGACGGCGACGGCGGCGGTCATCGACCACGCGGTGTACGCGCCGCCCGCGACGACGTTGTTGATCGCGGTGTCCATCGGCGTGGACTGGTTGAAGTGCAGCGTGCGGCCGCGGACGACGATCTGCCAGACGAGCAGCACGAAGTCCAGGCCGATGCCGACGGCGAACAGCGTGCCGAACCACCAGCCGGCCCGGCGGCCGCGGCGCACGTGCGTCAGCAGCCACGCCAGCGTCAGCGCGTACAGCCCGATCGACACGGAGAACTTGAACGGCTTGAGCCAGATCGGCGCGTTGACCAGCGTGCGATCATCGAAGAGGAGCCCGAGCAGCGAGACCGCGCACAGCACCCCCATCACCCCGGCGAGCAGCACCAGCGGGCGGTGCCACGACTGGACCGTGACCAGCGGATTTCCCTTGTCTGCCATGGTCTCAAGCGTGGCGTCCGGGCGGCTCGCGGTCACTGGAGCGGACCACCGTCGGCGGGTGGGGACCGCCCTACCCCCGCTCGCGTGGGTAATAGTGCCGTCAGCGCGACCGGCAGTTGTGCCGTTTGACCACACTGGCCTCTTTTCTAGCGTGACTTTCACACCGCGCGGACCACCGCGCCAGGGGAATTCGCTTCAGGAAGGAGGTGGCCCGTCGATGTCCAGTCCGGGATTCCAGGCAGATTCCGCTGCCATGACGCGCGCCGTCCAGGGTTTCGAGGAAACCGCGACGAACGCCAAGTCCACGATGGCCAGCTTGGAGTCCGAGCTGACCGAGGCGCTGCGCAACTACAAGGGCGACCAGGCCGTGGCCTTCTGGGACCTCCAGCGGCGGCTGCAGGAGAAGATGTCCGCCGCGGTGAAGGAGCTCGACACGATGTCGCAGCTCGTGCACACCAGCCACGCGAACTACGGCCGCGGTGACGCCGACGTCCACCAGAGCTTCCAGGGGGTCGGCAACACCCTCGAGGGCTCGGGCGTGCTCCCCCGCCTCAACCCCTGACCCGAGAGGACGCCCACCATGGCCGACGTCGTCGAAATCAACTTCGCCGCGCTGCAGCACAGCTCGGCATCCCTGGCCGCCAAGGCCAAGGCGCTCACCTCGCAGCTGGAGCAGCTGCACCAGAACCTGCAGCCGATCACCGCGACCTGGTACGCCTCCGGCAGCTCCGCCGGTGACGCCGCCCGCCAGGCGGAGACGCGCCTGCGCCAGGCCACCGCGGACATCGTCGCGATCATCGCGCAGTTCGGCGGGAAGGTCGGCGAGGCGCACGACCTCCAGCAGTCGCTGGAGAACCGCAACCAGGGACTGTTCGCGGGCTGACCCGCGCCCCAGACGTCGGTCGGCCGGTGCGGGAAACCCCCCGCTCGCACCGGCCGACCGGCTTTCCCCCTGTCAGCCTCATCGCGCCAGAGAGCCGGGACCGATGCCAGACCAGTCGTACTACGTCCACCTGGAATCGCTGAAGGACTTCGTGCGGGAGCTGGAGACCCAGATCCACGCGATGTCGAAACCGAACGACTTCCTGCTCACCCTCGGCGAGGAGCCGCTGCTGTTCGGCGAGTTCGGCGAGGCCGGGTCGCTGGCCGACGCCCACCGCGCCGCCGTCTCGGAGATGCAGGGCCTGCTCGACCAGGTTCGCAGCGCGATCGGGTTCGCCCAGGACGTCACCACCACGGTCGCCGACGGCTACCAGCACGCGGACCAGTCGGTGGCCGGGGACCTGCACGCTTCGGGCGCCGTCACCGGCCTGCTCGACCCGGTGCTCGGCCTGCTCGGCGCGGGTGACACGAACGGGAGCCGCAAGGGATGACGAACACCGCGCACACGAACTTCGCCGCCTACAGCCACCAGCAGCTGTATGCGATGCTGCAGGCCGGCGACCCGAACAGCGCGCGGCACGCCGCCGACAAGTGGAAGTCCGCCGCGCTGCACCTGCACGAGCAGGCCCACAACCTCAATGCCGAGCTGACCGAGTTCTCCGGCCAGTGGACAGGTGGCGCGGCCGACCAGTACCAGCGGATGATCATCGACCTCGCGAACGGCATCTCGAAGGTGGCGCAGACCGCGGAGGCGATGAACGTGATGCTCGACGACGCCGCCGACGCGCTGGTCAAGGCCAAGAAGGAGATGCCGCCGCCGGTCTCGGTGCCGGACGTCGCCCCGGCCGACGTCGCGCTCGCGGTGAACCCGCCGCTGCTGCCGCCGGACGCCTCCCCGGCTGTTATCCAGGCCGCGGCGCAGCAGCGCCAGCAGGCCATCGCGAACGTCGAAGCGCAGCAGGCCGCCGCGAACGCCGCCGGGTCGGCGCACGGCAAAGCGATCGTCGTGATGACCCAGCTCGCCGGCGAGTACACCGTCGCGGAGGAGTCGATCCCGGCTTCGCCGAACGCCGTCCAGACACCGGCGACGCCGCCCGCGGGCGGTGGCGCGGGCAGCACCGGCTCACCGGGCCTCGTCGGCAACGGCATGACCGGCGGTCCCGGTGTCGTCGTCACCCCCACCGACGGGCACCCGCTGCCCGGTGGCGGGACGACGACCCAGCCGGGGACGACCGTGCCGACGTCGAACCCGCTGTTCGGCGACATGTTCACCGCCGGGCTCGCCGCGGCTTCGGCCGCCGCGTTCGGCCGGTTCGGCTCGATCATGCCGAAGGTGCCGTCGTGGGCGACCGGCAAGGACCCCAAGGACGACAAGGAACAGCCTCCCGGCACGAAGCTCGGCGGGGGCGGCGCCGGTGTCGAAGGCGGCACCGGCGGCGGCATCCCGATCGGCGGCGGTGACGCACCTTCGCTCGGCGGCGGCGGTGTCCCGGTCGGCGGTGGGCTCACCGGCCCGGGCGAGGTCCCGGCGGCGCACTCCGGCCTGGCCGGGGACGGCGGCGCGGGCAACGCGCTGAGCGGGCTCGCGGGCGGGGCGGCGGGCGCCGTGGGCGCGGCGGCGGCCAAGAGCGCGATGCCGATGATGCCCATGATGCCGATGGGCATGGGCGGCGGCGGGGACATGGGCTCCGGACGGCGGATCCCGGCGTGGCTGGTGGAGACCGAGAACGTCTGGGGCCAGTCGGCCCCGGTCGCGCCCCCGGTCATCGGCGAAGACAGCGTTTGATGAAAGGCAGCGTTTGATGACGGCGGCGGGCTACCGCGTCGCCCCGGCGCGCCTGGACACCGTGGCGGGCGAGTTCGGCTCGCGGGCCGAAAGCTTGGGCACGGCGCAGTCGGCGGTGGCGGGCGAGAAGCTGCCCGCCGCCGCCTTCGGCCAGGTCAGCGAGTCCGCGGCCGCGGCCAAGACCTTCGAGAAGACGATGACGGAGCTGGGCGCGAAGCTCGAATCGAGCGTGTCCCGGCTCCGGACACTCCAAAGTGGACTGACGGCCTGCGCGGCCGGCTACCGGCGGGCGGACGCGCAGGTCGCGGCGATGTACCGGGCGCTGCTGCCCGAGGATCCGTTGCCCCGCGCGGGAAACCCGGCCGGGATCGGCGGTTCGGCCGACACCGGGGCGTGGGCGCACGCGATCGCGGACAACCGCGGCAAGGTCGCCGACGCGTTGACCGCCGAGCGGTTGCGGCTGGCCGCGTTGACCGATCCCGACGAGGTCGCGCGGTCACAGGCGCGGATCAAGCTGTACGAGGACATCCTCGCGCACGACCGGCAGATCCTGCGGTTCGATCCGTCCGGCAACGGGCGGATCGTCGAGCTGGTCGGGCACATCGAGCCGGGGACGCGGAACGTCGGGCTGTTCGTGCCGGGCGTCAACACGCAGATGTCGAACTTCGACGCCTACGCCGGCCTCGGGCGCAGCCTGGTGGCCGCGGACCCGTCCGGGCGCACGGCGGTCGTCGTCTGGGCCGACGGGGTGTTCCCGCAGGGCCCGGTGGCGCAGGGGCCGGACGCGGGGTACGCGCAGGCGATGGCGCCGGACCTCAAGCACTTCGCCGACGACCTGCGCGGCGAGATCACGAGCCACGCGGGCTCCGGCGTCTCGCTGACCGCGATCGGGCACAGCTACGGCGGGGCGACGGTCGGGCTGGCCGAGGCCCACGGCCTCGACGTCGACCGCGTCCTGCACGTGGAGTCGGCGGGCATGGGCCACGGCGTGTGGTCGCCGTCCGATCTGCCGGCGAGCCAGGCGGGCGTCCAGCGGTTCTCGATGACGGCCCCGCTGGACCCGATCGTGCTCGCGCAGGGCAACGCGTGGGGCCTGGAGTGGACCGGCATCGGCCACGGCGCGGACCCGGACGTCTTCCCCGGCGTGACCGAGCTGCCGACCGGCAACGACGCTTCCGGTTCGGCGCTGTGGGGCGTGTCGTCGCACAACGACGTGCTGAAGCCGGGTTCCGACTCGTGGACGAACATCTACCGCGTGCTCACCTCGGGCGGTGACCTCCGATGACCCCGGAACTGACCCGCCTGGCGGCCGAGCTGACCACGGTGATCGACGACGTCGCGGCCGCCTTCGGCGGCCCGGCGGACCCGACCCTGTCCGGCGAGCTGGACTGCGACCCGACCAGCCCGGGCCACCTGCTGTGCTGGCAGTACGGCGTCCGCGTCGACCACCCGGCCGCGCCGGAAAGTCACCTGGCGTCCCTCATCCCGGCCCTCCACGAGGCCGGCTGGGCATCCCACGACCGCAGCACCCCCCGCGAGCAGATCACCCGCTTCACCCGCGAGGGAGCCGACTTCACGATCCACGTCGCCGGCGCGGTGACCATCATCGGCTCCACCCGCCCCGTCCCCGCCTGACGTGTCGTCCCGCCAATCACGAGTGATGCCCCTCCAGTCACACGTGATGCCCCTCCAGTCACGCGAGTTCGCCCGCCAATCACGCGAGATCCGCCCTCAATCACGCGAATCCCGTCCCCGATCACCGGAGCTCGTGTGCCGGAAGGGGTATCTCGCGTGCTCGAGCGGGCATCACTCGTGATTGAAGGGGCATCACACGTGTTTGGAGGGTCGACACGGGTTACGGGGTGAAGCGGGTGGGGCGCCAGCCTCGGCGGCGGGCGCGGCGGACCGCGGCCACCGTCACGCCGGCGGCCGCGGCCAGGGCGACCCCGGCCAGGGCGATCGTGCCCGCCGGGACGTCCGACGGGGGCGGTGCGGGAGCGGCGGCCGGGACCACCGCCGGGGCCGAGGCCGACGGCGGAACCGCACCGGGCGGCGGGACGTCGGCGGGCAGCGTCGAGGACACCGCCGCGTACGCGTCCAGGACTCCCCAGCCCAGCCGCGGGTCGTGTGCCCCGGACGGCGGGCGGTGGGCCGTCAACGTCAGGCGGGTGACGACCTGGTCGCCGGACAGCTCCGGGTGGTAGGCCCGCACCAGCGCCGCGACCCCGGCGACGTACCCCGCCGCGAGGCTCGGATCGGTCACCGGCCAGCGGTGCGCCGCCGCGCCGCCCGCGCCCGCCGACGTGCTCACCAGGTCCGCGCCCGGTGCCGCGACCCCGACGTAGTCCCCCGCTTCCGTCTGCACCGGCTCGCCCGCCTGGTTCACCGACCCCACGGCCAGTACCCCGGACGTCGCCGTCGGATAAGTCCGCGCGCCCTGCTGGGTCGCCGACGCCGCCGAGACGACCACCGCACCGGCGGACCGCGCCCGCGCCACCGCACCGGACAGCGCCGGGCTGTCGGCCGCCGCGGGCACGGCGATCAGGATCACGCTCGCGCGCCGGTCCACGGCCCGGTCGATCGCGTCGGCCAGCTGGCCCGGGTCACCGCCGTCGCCCGCCGTGTACCGGATCGGCAGCAGCCGCACGCCGGGCGCGACGCCGGCGAACGTCGTCGCCGGATCCGGCTGCGCGCCGACGATCCCGGCCGCGATCGTGCCGCGGCCGTCGCAGTCCGTGCGCTCGGTGCCGGCGCCGCCTTCGAGCTGGCCGGGCGCGAACTGCGCGTTCTGCGCGTCGACGCCGGTGCCGAGCACGGCCACCAGCTGGCCGTCGCCGCGGGTCAGCGGCCACAGCCGCGCCGGGTCGACCAGGCGCTGGCCCCACGGGACCTCGCCGGTGTAGGTGCCGGACGGGTTCGCGCAGCCCTCCGCCGAAGCGGCCGGAGCCCCCAGCACGCCCGACGCCGTCAGAAGGCCTGCCACCGCGAGCACCGCCGGTAACCGCACCCGAACCCCCGAAGCCGAAAGACGGTGGCGGACAAGGAATTCCGCCACCGCCAGTCTAGCCGCCCGGCACGCCTCAGCGCAGGTCCATGCCGAGGTCCAACGCCGGCGAGGAGTGGGTCAGCCCGCCCACCGACAGGTAGTCCACACCGGACAGTGCGTACGCCCTACCACGGTCCAGGGTGAGCCCACCAGAGGATTCCAGCCGCGTCTTCGGCGAAACCTCGTCGCGGCGCGCCACCGCCCGGCGGCACTGCTCGGGCGTGAAGTTGTCCAGCAGCACCTCGTCCGCCCCGGCGGCCAGCGCTTCGTCCAGCTGGTCGAGCGTGTCGACCTCGACCTCGCAGGCCAGTTCCGGCGCGTGCGCACGGGCCGCGGCCAGCGCCGCGGTCACCGAACCCGCCGCGACGACGTGGTTGTCCTTGATCAGCACCGCGTCACCGAGTCCCAGCCGGTGGTTGACCCCGCCGCCGCAGCGGACGGCGTACTTCTGCAGCAGCCGCAGCCCCGGCAACGTCTTGCGGGAGTCGCGGATCGCGCACCCGGTACCGTCCACTTCGGACACCCAGGCGGCGGTCGCGGTGGCGACGCCGGAGAGGTGGCACAGCAGGTTCAGCGCCGTGCGCTCGGCGGTGAGCAGCCCGCGCACCGGACCGGCCAGCACCAGCGCCGGTTCCCCGGCGACCAGCCGGTCACCGTCTTCGCGCCGGGCCAGCACCTCGTACCCGTCGCCGAGGACCATGTCGAACACCGCGAGCGCCACCGGCAGCCCGGCGACGACGCCGTCGACGCGCGGGGTCAGCTCGGCGACCGCGGCCGCGGCCGCGGGCACCGTCGAGGCCGTCGTCGCGTCCGGCCCGTACCGCAGGTCCTCGCCCAGCGCCGTGGTGACCACGCGCTCGACGTCGTCGACGTCCAGCCCGGCGGCCGCGACCAGCCGGCGGACGGTGTCGGAGATCGGGAACGTCATGCCACGCCCTCCAGGGGGATCGGGTCGGCCAGCACGGGCTGGCCGGAGGGGCTGAGCCGGATCAGCTGGCTGCGCCGCCAAGCGTCGTCACGGTCCGGGAAGTCGGTCCGCACGTGGCAGCCCCGCGACTCGGTGCGCCGGACGGCCGCGGCGAGCATCGCCTGCGCCACCACGGTCAGCGCCGCGTCCTCGACCGCCGCGTGCGTCCACAACGGAGTGTCCGAAAGGGAGAGATCGAGCACCGAACCGGCGGCCGCCAGCCCGTCGGCGTCCCGGCCGATGGCCGCGTACCGGCTCATCACGCGCTGCAGCGAGTCGCGTTCCGCCGCGGGCGCGGTGGTCCACGACGGCAGGCGCCCGCGCGCCGGGTCGGCCAGCAGCCCGGCCGCGAGGTCCGCCGCGACGGCCTCCGCCACGCGCTGCCCGACGACCAGCCCTTCGAGCAGGCTGTTGGACGCCAGCCGGTTCGCGCCGTGCAGCCCGGTGCGCGCGACCTCGCCGGCCGCGTACAGCCCGGCCACGGACGAGCGACCGTCCACAGTGGTCACGATGCCCCCGCACGAGAAGTGCGCCGCCGGGGTCACCGGAATCGGGTCGACGGCCGGGTCGAGACCCAGCGCCGCGCACGCCCCGAACACCGTAGGGAACCGCTGCGCGAACCCCTCGATGCCGGTCGCGTCCAGGAAGACGTGGTCGTCGATGCCGCCCGGCGCGGTGAGCATCCGCCGCGTGATCGCCGCCGAGACGACGTCACGCGGGGCGAGGTCGCCGAGCGGGTGCACACCCCGCATCACCGGCAGGCCGGCGCCGTCGACCAGCGTCGCCCCCTCGCCGCGCACCGCTTCGGTGACCAGCGGGCAGCGGCCGCGGGCGCCCGGCGTGTAGAGCACGGTCGGGTGGAACTGGACGAACTCGATGTCCGCCACCGTCGCACCGGCCCGCAGCGCGAGGGCGATGCCGTCGCCGGTGGCGATCTCCGGGTTCGACGTCGCCTGGTAGAGCTGCCCGAGGCCGCCGCTGGCCACCAGCACGGCCGGCGCGCGGACGACGCCGGGTACGCCGTGGTGGTCCAGCACCGTGACGCCGGCGACCCGGCCGCCGGGCGTGCGCAGCGCGTCGACGGCGATGTGGTGCTCCAGCACCGGCACCCCCGTCTGCCCGGCCTGCGCGACCAGCGCGCGTTCGACCTCGGCGCCGGTCGCGTCGCCACCGGCGTGGATGACGCGGAAGGCGCTGTGCCCGCCTTCGCGGGCCCGCGCGAGCAGGCCGGACGCCGCGGCGTCGAAGCGCGCGCCGTCGGCCCGCAGCCGGGCGACCGCGGCCGGCCCGCCGTCGAGGATCGAGCGCACCGCCGCCTCGTCGCACAGGCCGGCGCCGGCGGTGAACGTGTCTTCCGCGTGCCTGGCGACCGAGTCGTCGAGGTCGTGCTCGTTCTCCATGACCACGGCGACGCCGCCCTGGGCCCAGCGCGTGTTGCCGTCCGCGACGGCGGCCTTGGTGATCACCAGGACGTGCAGCCCGAGGGCCTGCGCCCGCAGCGCCGCGGTCAGCCCCGCGACGCCGCTGCCGATCACGACCAGGTCGGCGCGTGCTTCCCAGACCGGGGTTTTCGCCCGTGGGTCATTAACCGGCGTGGTCATTCGCCGCCGCCGGGCTGCCCGATTTCGATCATCCGCTGCACCGAGGCCTTCGCGCGGGCGGCCGTCTCGAGGTCGACGTGGACCTCGTCGAGGCCGTCGCGCAGGCAGCGCAGCAGCGCCGCGGGCGTGATCATCTTCATGTACCGGCAGGACGCCCGGTCGTTCACCGCGCGGAAGTCGATGCCCGGCGCGGCCTTGCGGAGCTGGTGGATCATGCCGATCTCGGTGGCCACCAGCACGGTCTTGGCGCGCGTGTCGCGGGCCTCGTGGACCATGTCCCCGGTGGACAGGATCTTGACCCGGTCGGGCGCCACGGCACCCTCGCCGGCCAGGTAGAGCGCCGAGGTCGCGCAGCCGCACTCGGGGTGGATGAACAGGTCGGCGTCCGGTTCCTCGGCCGCGCGCGCGGCCAGCTCGGCGCCGTTGATGCCGGCGTGGACGTGGCACTCCCCGGCCCAGATGTGCATGTTCTCCCGGCCGGTGACGCGCTTGACGTGGGCGCCGAGGAACTGGTCGGGCAGGAAGAGAACTTCCTGGTCAGCGGGGATGGAGGCGACGACGTCCACGGCGTTCGAGGACGTGCAGCAGATGTCGGTTTCGGCCTTCACCTCGGCCGTGGTGTTGACGTAGGAGACGACCACCGCGCCCGGGTGCTCGGCCTTCCAGGCACGCAGCTCGGCGCCGGTGATGGAGTCGGCCAGCGAGCAGCCCGCCCGCGCGTCCGGGATCAGGACGGTCTTCTCCGGGGCGAGGATCTTCGCGGTCTCGGCCATGAAGTGCACGCCGCAGAAGACGATGGTGGACGCGTCGCTGCTCGCCGCGATGCGGCTGAGCGCGAGGGAGTCGCCGGTGTGGTCGGCGATGTCCTGGATCTCCGGGACCTGGTAGTTGTGCGCGAGCAGGACCGCGTCGCGCTGCTTCGCCAGGCGCCGCACCTCCTCCGCCCAGGCCGCGTTCGCCTCGACCCCGCCGTAGGGGGTGAGGTCCTGATCGAGCGTCGAAGTCATGGTTGGCCCTCCTGGACCGATCTCCGGTTTTCGCCTTACAATCGAAAACCGTGCGAAGTCATCTTAACACCCAGGCCCCCTTGGTCCACGAGGTTTTGGGCGCGGTCCTTCAAGTGCGCTCGGACACACTGCGGGTGCTGCTGTGGCGCCGCGCGCTCGACCCGCACCTGGGCCGCTGGTCGCTGCCGGGCGGCCGGCTGCGGCTCGACGAGGACGTCGAGACGTCGATCCGGCGCCAGCTCGCCGAGAAGGTGGACGTCCGCCAGCTCAAGCACGTCGAGCAGCTCGCGGTGTTCAGCGCGCCGGACCGCGTCCCGGGGCCGCGGGTGGTGGCGACGGCGTTCCTCGGCCTGGTGCCGTCCGACGTCGACCCGGAGGTGCCGGAGGACACGGAGTGGCACGACGTCGCTTCGCTGCCGCGGACGGCGTTCGACCACGAGGCGATCGTGCTGCGCGCCCGCGACCGGCTGCGGTCGAAGCTGTCCTACACCAACCTGGGGTTCGCGCTGGCACCCGACGAGTTCACGATTTCCGCGTTGCGCGGGCTGTATTCGGCAGCGTTGGGTTACCGGGTCTCGGCGACCAACCTGCAGCGGGTGCTGTCGCGGCGCGGGCTGCTGGTGCCGACGGGGCACACGGCGCCGCCGGGCCGCTCGGGTGGGCGTCCGGCGGCACTGTTCTCCTTCGCCGGCAAGGGCATGCAGATCACGGATCCGTTCGCGGTGTTCAAGCCGCCATCGAGGTGACCGTGCTGCGCCAACGGCGTTCTCCCTTTACCGTGGACGCGTGACCGAGCCGGAACCGGATAGTGACGCGACGACGACGATCCTGCCGTTGTTCCCGCTACAGACCGTGCTGCTGCCGGGCACCAAGCTTCCGCTGCACATCTTCGAACCGCGGTACCGGCAGCTGACGGCGGACCTGGTGAGCGGCACGGTGCCGGGCCGCGAGTTCGGCGTGGTCGCACTGCGGTCGTCGCTGACCCGCGAAGTACGTGGTCTGGACCAGTTGTACGAAGTGGGCTGCAGCACGGTGTTGCGCGAGGCCAAGCGCCTGCCGGACGGCCGGTTCGACGTGGTGACGGAGGCCAAGCGCCGCTTCCGCCTGCACGACCTCGACTGCGTGTCGGCCCCGTACCTGATCGCCTCGGTGGAGTGGGTCGACGACGCCCCACCGGCCCCGTCCGGCAACATGGCGGAGCGCTTGGCGACGGTCGCCCGCGCGGCCCACCAGCGCTACTGCGAAACGGCCTGGCGCAGCGACGACTGGCACGCCCCACCCCCGGAGACGGACATGGCCGAGCTGGCGTACGTGCTGGCGGCGGACTGCCTGCTGCCGCTGGAGGACCGCCAGAGGCTGCTGGAGGAACGCCACCCGCTGCGCCGGCTGCGGATCGCCTGCCGGCTGCTGACGCGGGAGGCGGGGTTCTTGAACACGCTGGGTGCGGTGCCGCTGCCGCCGGGCGAACTGACGGACCTGAGCCGGCCGGCCAGCTTGAACTGACCCGAGCCACTGGAGATTCCCGGGGTGCGATGTCCGGGGAAGTTGGTCAGCAGGGTGGCCGGCGGCTTGACGCCGGTTGCGCTGTGGGGTCGATGGTGAGCGTAGAAGGGCAGGCGGCCCGGTGGAAGCGCTCGATCTCGCCCCTTGTGCGAGGCCGAGGCCCCACTGGAGATACCCCACCCATCCCTGGGGGCTGACCCCGGTCCAGTCTATCGCCCACCCCCGACGCAACCGGCGGAAAAGGCCCAAGCCGGCCCGGTTGTCCACACCCGGGCCGGCTTGGGGACAACCGCCCCGGACCTTGAGGACAATCGCCCTGGACCTTGAGGACAACCGCCCCGAACCCTGGGACGACCGCCCCCGAACCGCGTCAGGAACCGTTGCCGAACTTGTTCCACACCTTGCCCGCCGCGCCCGAAACCGCCTCCCCGACGTCGCTGAACACCTTCGTCAGCGGGTCCGTCGACGAGTTCCACGATTCCTTGTACGCCTGGGCCGCCGACTTCAGGTCGTCCTTCCAGTCCGACGAAGGCGTGTCCGAATCCCGCCGCGCGTAGTCGCCCGCCAGGATCGCCCGGTAGTCCTCCGAAGCCGCCCACTTCTGCAGCTGGGCCGCGCGGACCACCGCGAACGGGTGGGACTCCGTCTCGACCGACTTGAGCTTGAGAAAGCTGTCGCGGATGTCCTCGACCGACTCGTACTCCGCGGCCTGCTGCAGGAACGACGGGACGTCGATGCGGGCCGGGTCGATGCCGCCCGCCACCTGGATCTGGGCGCGCAGCGCCGCCGTCGGGTTCTGGCTGCACAGCAGGCCCGCGCGGTCGCACGACAGCTCCGCCTTGCGGAACCACTCGCGCAGCGCCGCGACGATCGCGCGGATGCCGAGCGCGCTGACCGGTGTCCACGACATCGCCAGCTGCAGGCTGATCAGGCGCACCATGATCGTGCGGTACACCGCGTGCCCGGACAGCACGTGCCCCATTTCGTGCCCGATCACGAACCGCAGTGACTCCAGGTTCATCAGCTCGACGAGCCCGGTGCTGATCGCGATGAACGGCTCGTCCATGCCGACCGTCTGCGCCTGGATCTGCGCGTTCTGGAAGACGAACAGGTTCGGCACCGCGGGCAGGTCCAGCGTCTCGGCGCACTCGTGGCGCAGCCGGTCGAGCTCCGGGTACTGCTTCGGCCCGACGCGGATCGACGACGCCAGCGCCATCAGCCGCTCGCCGCGCTCGTTGTAGAAGCCCGACACGGCCTTGACGACCTGGGCGAAGCCCGGCACCGCGCGCAGCGTGGCGAGCGCGCCGCGGTCCACCGGGTGCTCGTACGCGCGCGGGCTGATGCCGGGAAAACGGACGGCGTTGTGCCGCGAAACTTCGATGTCCTCGGTCACTTCTGGATCCCCCCTGTAGGTGACGGGCACCACTTTAGGGGAAAGCGATCAGCCGAGGCGGCGGCCCAGGTCGTCGCGGCCGTTCCAGGTGGTGAGCAGGGTGTACGCGATCGAGACGCCGAGCGGGCCGGTCAGCAGCACCCACCACGACTCCAGCCGCGGCGCCAGCTCGATCACCGCGCCCAGCGCGGGCGGGGAGTCGATGGCGTAGTGGCTGTTGGCCCAGCCGACGCCGAGCAGCATGGCCAGCGCGCCGGCGAGGGCGACGCCGAGCACCGCGGCGAGGAACACCACCGGCCCGCGGCGTTCGCGCAGCAGCCAGACGACGACGCCGCTGACGATCCCGATGCCGAGCAGGAGGAACCCGAACACGGCCAGGTCGTCGAAGCGGTGCCAGCTCTCCAGCTCCAGCGCGCCCTGGGTGCCGTCGGCGGCGACGATGCGCACCCGCTCCGGCGGCGCAAGCCGCGACCACGCGAAGGCGAGCGGGAAGCTCAGCAGGGTGAGGACGCCGAGCACGCTGACGGCGGGCAGCAGATCGGCCTTGACGACCACGCGCGGCCGCCGTTCCCGGAACAGCACGGGCACCGACCACGGCCCGGCCACGGCCGACGGCCGGTGCGCCGGCCCCGACGACTCACTCACCCGGACTCCTTCCTGAACGTGCCCACCGAGCGTAACCGGTCGACGCGGGAGCGACGTGAGCCGCTCGCCCGTGTCGCGCCGGCCGCCGGATGAACGATCTGGTTAGTCCAGCTGCGGCCAGCGCCCACGCAATGAACGATCCGGTCCGTCCACGGCCGCCACACCCGCGCAATGAACAATCCGGTTCGTCCAGCCACGGCCAGCCCCACCGCGCAATGAACGATCCAGTTCGTCCAGCCACGGCCAGCACGCCCGCGCAATGAACGATCCGGTCCGTTACCCCGTCAGCCGCTCGCCGTCTCGCCGTGGCGGCTGCACCGGGCGGTCCAGCCGAGCGGGCTCACCTGGACCACCAGCCGGCGCGCGCAGAACGTGCAATACCGCGGCGGCTCCAAAGCCGTCCGCGGGTTGTGGCACGCCGGGTGGTCCGCCCCACCCGGCGATTCCTGTCCACAGTGGACGCAGAAGGCACTCTCAGAGGCTGTCACTGAGCGCCTTGATCGGCATCTTGAGCTCGTCCAGCATCTCCAGGTCCGCCGAAGCAGGCCGGCCGAGGTTGGTCAGGTAGTTGCCGACGATGATCGCGTTGATCCCGCCCAGCATGCCCTGCTCCGCGCCCAGGTCGCCCAGGGTCAGCTCGCGGCCGCCGGCGAAACGCAGCATCGTGCGCGGCATCGCGAGCCGGAACGCCGCCACCGTCCGCAGCGCGTCGCGGCCCTCGACGATCTCGTAGTGCTCGTACGGCGTGCCCGGCTGCGGGATGAGGAAGTTCATCGGCACCTCGTGCGGGTTCAGCTCCGCCAGCTGCACGGCGAACTCGGCGCGCTGCTCGACCGTCTCCCCCATGCCGATGATGCCGCCGCAGCAGACCTCCATGCCCGCGTCGGCGACCATCCGCAGCGTGTCCCAGCGCTCTTCCCACGTGTGCGTCGTGACCACCGACGGGAAGTGCGACCGCGCCGTCTCGAGGTTGTGGTTGTAGCGGTGCACGCCCATGTCGACGAGCTCGTCGACCTGCTCCTGCGTCAGCATGCCCAGGGAGCAGGCGATCTGGATGTCGTTGCCGTCCTCCCGGATCGCGCGGACGCCTTCGCGGACCTGCGAGAGCAGCCGCTTGTCCGGGCCGCGGACGGCGGCCACGATGCAGAACTCCGTCGCGCCGGTCTCGGCGGTCTGGCGGGCGGCCTTGACCAGGTTCGGGATGTCGAGCCACGCCGAGCGCACCGGCGTCGGGAAGCGGCCGGACTGGGAGCAGAAGTGGCAGTCCTCGGGGCAGCCGCCGGTCTTGAGGCTGATGATGCCCTCGACCTCGACCTCGGGCCCGCACCAGCGCATCCGCACCTCGTGCGCCAGTGCGAGGAGGTCGGGCAGGCGGTCGTCCGGCAGCCGCAGCACGTCGAGGACCTGCTGTTCGTTCAGGCCGACGCCGTTTTCCAGGACCTGCTCGCGCGCGAGGGCCAGCAGGCTTTCCGGGGGCTCCGGGTGGCGGAGCCCCCGGCCCGGGGCGGAGCCCCGGCTGTCACTGACGTCGGTGTCCGGGACTGCGGTCACGGCGGGCTCCTTGATCGAGGTGGTGCGGCAAACGTCCCTCATCGTGCACGAAGCGGCGTCGAGGGGACAGCGATGCAGGTCACTTCCCGGCGGACGCGCACCCGGCGAAGAGCTCGGGGTCGAATTCGCCGCCGAACCACGGCGAGAGCCCGGCCCGCGCCGCGGCCAGGAAGTCCTCCCGGGAGGCCTGGCCGATGTCGGCGGGCAGCACGCCCAACAGGGGCGCGCCCGCCGCGACCGGCAGGTCTTCGAGGTTGGACAGCGCCGCGAGGTCGGGTTCGGCAGGCCAGGCACCGATGATGACGCCGGCGACGGTCAGCCCCCGCTTGGTGGCGACCTCGGCGGTGAGCGCGGTGGCGTTGAGCGTGCCGAGGCCGGCCTCGGCCACGATGATCACGAGCGAGCCGAGCGACCAGGCGACGTCGGCGAGGCTCGCCCCGGCGCTGTCGAAGCGCACCAGCAGCCCGCCCGCGCCCTCGATGAGGGTGAGGTCGTGCGCGGTGTCGAGGTCGGACGCGGCCCGGGCGATCTCGCCGGGGTCGAGCGTCGGCAGGCCGCTGCGCCGGGCGGCGGCCTCCGGCGAGAGCGGATCGGGGTACCGCCGCAGCTCGCGGGTGGTGACGTCCGGCCCGGCGAGGCGGACGACGTCCTGGAGGTCACCCGGCTCGTCGGGGCGCACCCCGGTCTGGGCCGGCTTCAGCACGGCCACCCGCTGTCCCCCGGCCACCGCCAGGGCCGCGATCGCCGCCGTGGTGATCGTCTTGCCGACCCCGGTCCCGGTCCCCGTCATCACCAGCATCGTCACGGACTATCAACTTAGTGACTCCGGGCCCGGTCGCGCACGCGGCCCGTGATCGGAGGCGAGCCGGGCCCGCGGTGGCGGACCCGGCTCGGACCTCCGCCGGTGTCAGGCGCCCGGCACCGCCACCGGTGCCCCGGCCGGGCGGAACGTGCGCTCCGCCGCGTCGAACAGGTACACCTGGGCGTCGCCGACGTGGAAGTACATGCCGGTCAGCTGCAGTTTCCCGGCCGACTCGGCCGCCGCCACCGCCGGGTACTCGCGCAGGTGTTCCAGCTGCTGCAGGACGTTGTGCAGCGCCAGCCGGTCACCCTCGCGGTCCGGGACCGCGCCGTCGAGCGTCGCCGAGCCCAGCCGGTGGGCGCTCGGCTCCGCGTACCGCAGCCAGGCCGACAGCGGCCCCGGCGGCGGGCCGTCGGCCAGTGCCGCCATCGCGCCGCAGCTCGAGTGGCCGCACACCACGATCTCCTCGACGCCGAGGACGCCCACCGCGTACTCGATCGACGCGTTCATCGACGCGTCGGCCTGCCCCGGCGGCACCAGGTTGCCGATGTTGCGGATGGTGAACAGGTCACCGGGCCCGCTGGTGGTGATCAGGTTCGGCACGATCCGGGAGTCGCCGCAGGTGATGAACAGCGTGCGCGGGCGCTGGCCGTCGGCCAGCCCGGACAGGGTGTCCTTCAGCAGCGGCGCGGCCCGGCGGTGGAATTCCGTGGCGCCGCGGCGGGTCTGCTGGGCCGGGATCTCGACGCCCTCCGCGGCCTGCCACTCCGACCACGGCGCCAGCCAGCGCGGCACGGCCCGGCTCGCGGCGATCCGGGACCGCGTCGGGCGGCCCGCCTTGCCCTCGCCGAACCACGGGTGGCCGACCTCGTCGACCTCCACCGTGCCGCCGGCCCGCTCGTGCGCCTGCTGCCAGGTGTGCAGGCTCTCGAACGCGGCGTGGTCCAGGTAGTCGACGACCAGCTCCAGCCGGACGGTGACCCCGCTCGGGACGGTCCCGAGCACCTTCGACAGCCGCGGCACCGACAGGAACGTCAGGACGCCTTCGACCACGACGCGCCAGTCGTCACCCTCCCTCTCGACGTGGATGCCCGACCAGACCGTGCGGCGCAGCATCAGCACCACCGCCAGGCCGATGCCGGCCAGCACGCCGGTGAGCAGGTCGAACACCACGACGCCGCCGAGGGTCAGCAGGTACACCGGCAGGTCGCCGTGGGCCAGCACGGTCTTCATGTGCCCGGGGTTGACCAGCTTCGCGCCGACGTGCACCAGCAGCCCGGCCAGCGCGGCCAGCGGGATGCTCTCGATCAGCCCGGCGAGCAGGACGACGAACAGCAGCACCCAGACGCCGTGCAGCACCGCCGACACGCGGGACTTCGCCCCGGAGGCGACGTTCGTGGAGCTGCGGACGATGACGCCGGTGACGGGCAGGCCGCCCAGCGCGCCGGAGAGCATGTTGGCCGCGCCCTGGCCGACCAGTTCGCGGTCGAGGTTGGCCCGCGGCCCGGTGTGCATCTTGTCGACCGCGACCGCCGAGAGCAGGCTCTCCACGCTGGCGATCAGCGCGATGGTGACGACGGCGAGCGCGAACCCGCCCCAGCCGCCGTCGGGCAGCTGTGGGACGAGGTGGACGTTCAGCAGGTCGCCGGGCAGGTCGACGCGCGGGAGCGTCATCCCGAACGCGACCGACACCACCGTGGCCGCCGCGATCGCGGCGAGCGGCCCCGGCACCTTGCGGACGGCGGCCGGCAGTTTCGGCCAGACGAGCAGGATCGCGATGGTGAGCAGGCCGACGATGGCGGCGGAGTCGTGGTGGGCGACGATCTGGGCGGGCAGCTCGGCGATGTTCTCGATCGCCGAGCTCTGGGCCTTGCCGCCGAGGATGACGTGCAGCTGGCCGAGCACGATCGTGACGCCGATGCCGGCCAGCATGCCGTGCACGATCGCCGGCGAGATGGCCAGCGCGGCGCGCGCGATGCGGCTCAGCCCCAGCAGGATCTGGCAGGCGCCGGCGGCGACGGTGATCGCGCAGGTGACGGCCCACCCGAACGTCTGGATGGTTTCGGCCATGACCACGGTCAGGCCGGCGGCGGGCCCGCTCACCTGGAGCGCGGAGCCGCCGAGCGCTCCGGCCACGATGCCGCCGACGACGGCGGCGACGAGCCCGGCGGCGACCGGGGCACCCGAGGCGAGGGCGATGCCGAGGGACAGGGGGACGGCTACGAGGAAGACGACCAGTGAGGCCGGCAGGTCGTGGCGGAGCACGGCGAGGGGTCTCATGATCGCCATGCAACCGGAAATCGAGTGAAATGTCCGCTATGCACCACCCGATCGAGTGAATAACTGGCGTTAATTCACCCTTTTGTCACAAATCGGACATCGTGTTAACGCGACGGTAACGCCCATCCGCCTGTCGCGTGACAGATAAAACCGTGCCTGTACAAGGGTTTCCGGCGCCGGACACGGCGAAGGCCGCCTCCGGGGACCCGGAGGCGGCCTTCGGGCGGATCAGTGCTCCAGCGCACCCGCGGGGACGAACCCGCGCGCCGCATCGTCCAAAAGGGACACCTGGGCCGCGCCGACGTCGAAGTACATCCCGGTGAGCCGCAGCGCGCCCCGCTCCAGGGCCGCCGCGACCACCGGGTAGCCGCGCAGGGTTTCCAGCTGCTGCACGACGTTCTGCAGCGCCAGCTGGTCGGCCTCGGCGGCCGGGCGTTCGCCGTCGAGCAGCAGCGGGGCCTCGCGGCTGCGGCGCCGGAGCGTCGCCTGGCCGTGGCGCAGCCAGCTGCCGAGCTGGTCGAGCCCGGCCGGGGCCTGGCCGAGCAGCGCCTTCATCGCGCCGCAGGAGGAGTGCCCGCACACCACGATTTCGGCGACTCCGAGTACCCCGACGGCGTACTCGATCGCCGCGCCGACCGACGAGTCGGTGCCGTCGGACGGCGGCACCAGGTTCCCGATGTTCCGCACGGTGAACAGGTCACCCGGCCCGCTGGTGGTGATGAGGTTCGGCACGATCCGCGCGTCGCCGCAGGTGATGAACAGCGTGTGCGGCTGCTGGCCGTGCGCCAGGCCGTCCCAGGTCTCGCGCAGCAGCGGCGCGGTGCGGCGCTGGAACTCCGAAGCGCCGCGGCACAGCAGCGAGCTGGCCGTGCGCTGGGCGGGCAGCACGACGTGCTCGGCCTGCCACTGCGACCACGGCGCGAGCCACCGCGGCACGACCCGCGCGGCGACGCTGCGGCGCACGGTCGGCTCCCCCGCCCGGCCGCGTCCGAACCACGGGTGCCCGATCTCGTCGACGGTGACCGGGCCGGCGTGCGCCTGCTGCCAGCCGCGCAGGCAGTCGAACGCGGCGTGGTCGAGGTAGTCGACGAGCAGTTCGAGGGTGACCTCGGCGTGTGGCGGCACCCCGGCGAGCACGCGGGTCAGCCGCGGCACGGACAGGAACGTCAGCGCCCCTTCGATGACGACGCGGTGGCGGTCGCCGTCCTGTTCGACGTGGATGCCGGAGAAGATCATCCGCCGCAGCATCAGCGCCAGCGCCAGCAGGATCCCCGCCGCGACCCCGGTGAGCAGGTTGACCGCCACCGCGCCGGCCAGCGTGACGACGTAGACCGGCAGGTCGCCGTGCCGGCGGACCTCCTTGAGCCCGTTGAGGTTCACCAGCTTCGTGCCGACGTACACCAGCAACGCGGCCAGCGCCGCCAGCGGGATCAGCCGCAGCACGCCGGTGAGCAGCAGGCACGCGGCGAGGATCCAGACGCAGTGCAGGATCGCCGACGTCCGGGTGCGCGCGCCCGCCTCGTAGTTGGTCATGCTGCGCACGATGACGCCGGTGACCGGGAACCCGCCGAGCGCGCCGGCGGCGACGTTCGCCGCGCCCTGCCCGATCAGCTCGCGGTCGAGGTCGGTGCGCCGTCCGCCGCGGAGCTTGTCCACCGACACGGCGGACAGCAGGCTCTCCAGGCCGGCGATGAGCGCGATGGTGAGCGCGGCGGTGGCGAAGCTGCCCCAGCCGCCGTCCGGCAGCCGCGGCACGACGTGCAGTGCGGGCAGCCCGGCCGGGAGGTCCACGCGGGGCAGGCTCATCCCGGTCACGAGGGACAGGCCGGTCGCCAGCGCGACGGCGGCCAGCGGCGCGGGCACGCGGCGGACGGCCTGCGGCAGCCGCGGCCAGGCCAGCAGGACGCCGAGGGTGACGACGCCGATCAGCACGGCCTGGTCGTGGTGCGCGGCGATCTGCTTCGGCAGCGCCAGGACGTTGGCCAGCGCGGAACCCCGCGCCGAGCCGCCGAGGACGACGTGCAGCTGGCCGAGCACGAGCGTGACGCCGATGCCGGCGAGCAGCCCATGCACGATGGCGGGCGACACGGCGAGCGCGGCGCGGGCCAGCCGCGTCAGGCCGAAGAGGATCTGGAGCAGGCCCGCGGCGACGGTGATCGCGCACGTGACGGGCCAGCCGTGGGTGGCGATCGTGTCGGCCAGCACCACGGTAAGGGCGGCGGACGGGCCGCTGACCTGCAGCGGCGATCCGCCGAGGAGGCTCGCGACCAGCCCGCCGACGACGGCGGAGATCAGGCCGGACAGCAGCGGCGCCCCGGCGGCGAAGGCCACGCCGAGGGACAGGGGGACGGCGACGAGGAAGACGACGATCGACGCTAGGAAGTCGTGCTTGAGGTTCTCCAGGTGCTCGGAGGGCTTGGGGGGTCCGGTGTCGTGCTCGCCACGAACGATCTCGATCATGGGGGCAGGATCGCCGAAACCGGGCGAAAAGTCCGCTACGCAAGCATTTCTCGCGTTCGTCCGGGTACAGGGCGGACCGGGTTTCCCGGCTCCTTCACACTTACCGCCTCGACCGTTCGCGTGGTTTCGACCAGGCACTGCCACGCAGTGCGACGATGAGGGAACTTCGGGTCTCGGTGTGCCGGTGGTCACACCCGATGTGCTGAAATCATGCCTTTTCGGCGACCGCGAGCATCGCGCGGGTGATCACGGCGAGGTCGTCGGCCGTCGAAACGTAGGGCGGCATGGCGTAGACGAGGTCCCGGAACGGCCGCAGCCAGGCCCCCTGCGCGGTGACGACGTCCGTGGCGGTCGCCATGTCGACGGGGTGGTCGAGCTGCAGCACGCCGATCCCGCCCAGCACCCGCACGTCGACGACCGAAGGCAGGTCGCGTGCGGGGGCCAGGCCGTCGAGGAGGGCCTTCTCGATCCGGGCGACGTCGCTGCGCCAGCTGCCGTCGGCGAGCAGGCCGAGGGAGGCGTTGGCGACGGCGGACGCGAGCGGGTTGCCCATGAAGGTGGGGCCGTGCGCGAGAACCGGCAGCTCGCCCTGCGCGATCCCGGCGGCGACCTCCGGGGTGCACAGCGCGGCGGCCAGGCTGAGGTAGCCGCCGGTGAGGGCCTTGCCGACGCACATGACGTCCGGGGTGACGCCGGCGTGCTCGGCGGCGAACAGGGCGCCGGTGCGGCCGAACCCGGTGGCGATCTCGTCGAAGACGAGGAGGACGTCGTGGGCCTCGGTGAGTTCCCGCAGGACACGCAGGTAGCCGGGGTGGTGGAACCGCATGCCCCCGGCGCCCTGCACGACGGGCTCGACGATGACGGCGGCGAGCTCGTCCCGGTGCCGCTCGATCCCGGCGGCCAGGATGTCCACATAGGACGGATCGGGCGGGGTGTCGAAACCGGACGGTGGCGCGGGCACGAAGACCTGTTCGGGCAGGACACCGCGCCACAGCGCGTGCATGCCGCCTTCGGGGTCGCAGACGCTCATCGGGGTGAAGGTGTCGCCGTGGTAGCCGCCGCGCCAGGTGAGCAGCTTGTGCTTCCCGGTGCGCCCGCGGGAACGCTGGTACTGCAGGCACATCTTGACGGCGACCTCGACGGAGACCGAGCCGGAGTCGCAGAGGAAGACGTGCTCGAGCCCCTCGGGACTGACGTCGACGAGGGTCTTGGCCAGGGTGATGGCCGGTTCGTGGGTCAGGCCGCCGAACATGACGTGGCTCATCCGCCCGGCCTGCGCGGCCAGTGCGGCGTCGAGCACGGGGTGCCGGTAACCGTGGACGGCGGACCACCACGAGGACATCCCGTCGACGAGCTCCCGCCCGTCGGCCAGCGTCAGCCGGACGCCGCTCGCCTCGGTGACCAGCAACGACGGCACCTTCGCGGGCATGGGCGCGTAGGGGTGCCAGACGTGCCGGGCGTCGAGGGCGAGCAGGTCGGCGGAGTCCATCCTCGAATTAAAACAGTGGCGCGAAGCGCCTCGGTTGAGGGTGGTGGTGGGGAGGAAGGCGGATAAACAGTGGCGCGAAGCGCCTCCGTTGAGGGTGGCCCACGACACGGCCCGGCCTCACAACCGGACCGGCAGCGCCTCCAGCCCGTGGACCAGCGAGCTGGTCCGGTACACCAGCTCCTCCGGCTGCGCGGCCAAGGCCAGGTCGGGGAACCGCTCCAGCAGCCCGCCGATCGCGATCTCCGCCTCGAGCCGGGCCAGCGGCGCCCCCACGCAGTAGTGGATGCCGTGGCCGAAGGCCAGGTGGCCGCCCGCCGCGCGGGTGACGTCCAGCTTGTCCGGCTCCGGGTACCGCTCCGCGTCCCGGTTCGCGCCCAGGAGCGAGACCAGCACGAACTCGCCCGCCGGGATCGTCACCCCGGACACCTCCACCGGCTCCGCGGTGAACCGCAGCGTGGCCAGGTGGATCGGGCCGTCGAAGCGGAGGAACTCCTCCACCGCGCCCGGCAGCAGCGCCGGCTCCGCGCGCAGCCTGGCCAGCTGCTCCGGCTCGCGCAGCAGCGCCAGCACGCCGTTGGCGATCAGGTTGACCGTCGTCTCGTGGCCGGCCACCAGCAGCAGGAACGCCATCGACACCAGCTCGGGCTCGGACAGCGAATCGCCGTCGTCACTGGCGTGCACCAGATCGGAGAGCAGGTCCTCGGCCGGCTCGGCGCGCTTCTGGGCGATCAGGTCCGTCAGGTACGCGAACATGCTCGCCGCCGCGGCCTGCATCTGCTCCGGGCTCCTCGCCGCGCTCAGCAACGTCTTGGACCAGCCCGAGAACTCCGCGCGGTCCTCCTCGCGCACGCCGAGCAGCTCGCAGATCACCGTGATCGGCAGCGGAGCGGCGAACGAGGTCACCAGGTCGGCCCGCTCCTGCCCGGCCAGCCCGTCGAGCAGCTCGTCGGTGATCTCCTGCACCCGCGGCCGCAGCCGGGCCACGGTCCGCGCGGTGAACGCCTTGTTCACCAGCTTCCGCAGCCGCGTGTGGTCCGGCGGGTCGGAGTTGAGCATGTGCCAGCTCAGGTCCTGGCCCAGGCCGTTCTGCAGGGACTCCGGCGGCAGCTTCGCCTCGAACAGCTCCCGGATGCCCTGGCTGTTCTTCTGCAGCCGCGGATCCGACAGCAGCGCCCGCGCCTCGGCGAACCCGGTCACCACGTAGGCCGGCAGCCCACGCGGTGGCAGCCGCACCCGGCGCACCGGGCCGCCGCCGCGCAGCATTTCCGAGAACAAGTGCGCGTCCTGGGCGAAGTCGTCCTTCACCTCGAGGATCTCGTCGGTCGTCATCTCCGGCCCCCGGCACTCACGGCGTCAGCGCTCGGCGAGTGCCGTCACGACGCGTTCGGTCACGTCCTGCCAGTATGCCCGCTGTTCCTCGCGTTCTTCCGCGCCCGCAAGCCATTCCTGGTGGAACCGCAGCGTCGTCTTCGCCCCCGAGCCGCTCAGCCGCACCTGCACGGTCGAGTCGTGGTCCCAGTCGCTCGGCCGCCAGGTGAGCCGCACCCGGTCGCCGTCGACGAAGCTGCGGATCTCGCCCACCGTGCCGTTCGCCGTTTCGTACTCCGCGCCCGTTTCCTTCGGCAGCTCGACACCGGGACCGAGCCAGATCGCCACGCCCTCGCGGCTGACCAGGAAGTCCCACACCGCGCCGGCGGGGTACGGCAGGGTCCGGGAAACGCCGATGTTCCACCCGGCGTCGGCCGTCTTCCCCGTTGAAGAAGTCATGCGCGCATCCTCGCAAAGGGGTACGACAAAACCGGCGGGTGGCCCGGGTGGAGGATGGGAACCCGTGCGCTACCGCCCGATCTCCCCCGCCGTCCTCGCCGAGGAGCTCACCGACCGCATCGACGCGCTCACCGGGCCGCGGCTCGCGGTGGCCGTCGACGGCGCGGCGGGCGCGACCGCCACCGCGGAACTGGCCGACGCCCTGGTCGATCCGCTGCGCCTGCGCGGCCGCGCGACCCTGCGCGTGTCGGCGGGCGACTTCCTGCGCCCCGCGTCCCTGCGTTTCGAACACGGCCGCACGAACCCCGACGCCCGCTACACCGACTGGCTCGACCTCGGCGCCCTCCGCCGCGAAGTCCTGGAGCCGCTCAAGGGATCGGGCGAGGTCCTGCCGTCCCTGTGGGACGCCGACCGCGACCGCGCGACCCGCGCTGAACGGGTGCCGCTGCCCGAAGGCGCGGTCGTGCTCCTCGACGGCGAGCTGCTGCTGGGCGCCGGGCTGGCCTTCGACCTGGCCGTGCACCTGTGGCTCTCCCCCGCCGCCCTGCGCCGCCGCGTGCCGGACACCTGGGCGATCCCGGCTTACGAGCGCTACGAGGAGGAGGCGGACCCGAGCTCGCTCGCCGACGTCGTCGTGCGCGTCGACGACCCGCGGCACCCGGCGCTCTACACGCCCTAGTCGTGGTGCCGGGGGGGGGGGGGACGCGGTCCCGGGTAGAGGAGCGACGGCTCCGGCTCGCCCGGACTCCCGCCGAAGCTCCACACCTAGCGGACGACGGCCACCGGATCGCCGTCCAGCAGGCCGGACAGCCGCTGCGCCATCACGTCCCAGCGCCAGTTCGCCGTCACCCACTCCCGGCCGGCTTGGCCCATCCGGCGGGCGCGCACCGGGTCGGCCAGCAGGCTGGCCAGCGTCTCGGCGAGCTGGGTCACGTCCCGGCCGTCGACCACGTGCCCGGTGACCTCGTCGAGCACCGCCTCCGGCGCCCCGCCGGAGTTGCCCGCCACCACCGGCAGCCCGGTCGCCGAGGCCTCCAGGTAGACGATGCCGAGCCCCTCGACGTCGAGGCCCTTGCCGCGGGTGCGCGCGGGCATCGCGAAGACGTCGCCCGCCGCGTAGTGCGCGGGGAGCTCGGCCCACGGCACCGATCCGGTGAGCACGACGTCGCGGTCCAGGCCCAGCCCGGTGACCAGCTCGGTGAGCTTCTTGCGGTACGGGCCGCCGCCGACGATCAGCAGGGCCGCGTCCGGCACGCGCTCGCGGATCGCGGGCAGGGCACGGATCAGCTGGTCCTGGCCCTTGCGCGGGACAAGCCGGGACACGCAGACGACGGTCGGCCGGTCGCCGAGGCCGTGCCGGGCGCGGATCTCCGCCCGCCCGGCCGGGTCCGGCCGGTACACCGCGGTGTCGACCCCGGACGGCAGCAGCTCCAGCCCCGCCATCGGCCCGAACGCCGCGGCGAAGCGGGCGCGGGTGTACCGGCTGACGTAGGTGACGACGTCGGTGGTGTCGCCGATGCGCCGCAGCGCCTGCCGCGAAGCCGGCAGCATCGACCAGCCGACCTCGTGGCCGTGCGTCGAGGCGACGACGCGGCGCGCCCCGGCCCGGCGCAGCGGGTGCCCGAGCAGCGCCAGCGGCGCCGCCGCCCCGAACCAGACGGCTTCGCAGTCCCGCGCCCGCATGATCTGCTTCGCCCGGCGGAGCACGTCCGGCGTCGGCAGCATCAGCGACGTCGGGTGCCGGACGACCTCGAACGGCGCTTCGGCGTCGAACTGCTCGTGCGACCCCGTCCGCGACTCCCACGCAGGCGCGTAGACGACCAGGTCGTCCGACGGCAGCCGGGTGGCGAGGGAGTTCAGGTAGTTCTGGATCCCCCCGGGCCGAGGCGGGAAGTCGTTGGTCACCAGCAGGGTCTTGAGCACGCCCCAGAGGCTAACGGCGAAGGGGCGGTACCGCGTGTGCGGTACCGCCCCTCCGACCGGTGGGCTACGCCGTCGGGCGGCGCGCTCCCGAGTACTGGCTCTGCAGCGGCGAGATCTTCACGACGTCACCGGTGTCGGGCGCGTGGACCATCTTGCCGTCGCCGATGTACATGCCGACGTGCGAAACGGGCGAGTAGAAGAACACCAGGTCGCCGGGCTGGAGCTGGTCCCGCGGCACCGCGGCGCCGAAGGTGGACTGCTCGCGGCTGGTCCGCGGCAGGGTGATGCCGGCCTGGCCGTAGGCCCACGACGTCAGGCCCGAGCAGTCGAACTTGTTCGGGCCGGTGGCGCCGTACACGTACGGGCTGCCGAGCTTGCTCAGCGCCGCGTCCACCGCCGCCTGTGCGGCCGCGGTCGGGGCCTTGATGTTGGTGGGCGCGGACCCGCCGCGGTCCTTCTGAGCGGCCTTGTCCGCCGTGCTGAGGTTCTTGTTGGCCGCCTCGAGCTGGTCGATCTGGTCCTGCAGGTTCTTCTGCTTGGCCTCGATGTCCTGGGTCAGCTTGGCCGCGGCGTCCCGCGCGTCCTGAGCGCGCTTCGCGGCGTCACTGGCCTTGGCGGCCGCGTCGGTGGCCTGCTGGACGGCGCCGGTGAGGTTGCCCATCGCGGTGTTCTTGCCGGTCGCGATGATCTCCAGCGCCGAAGAACGGTCGAGGAAGTCCTGCGTGGACGTGCCCGCCAGCAGCGCCGACAGCTTGTTCAGCTGGACACCGCTGGTGAAGGACGCACCGGCGAACTTGTCGACCTCGGTCTGGTACTTCTTCTGGCTCTCCGACGCCGTGGCGGCTTGCTGCTTCGCCGCGTTGACGTCGCCGGTGGCCTTGTCGAGCTCGGCCTGCTTCTTCTTCAGGTCGTCCTGGGCCGAAAGCAGGTCTTCGTTGAGCTTCTCGGCCTGCGCCGCGAGGTCGCGGTACTTGGCAAGGGCGTCGGAGCCGGTGGGCGGGGTCTGGAGCACGGGGACGGGGGCGGCGGTGGCCGACGGCTGCGCCACGGTGACGAGGGTGATCACCGAGGCCGCGGCGAGGGCACCTGAAACCACGCGCCTGAGGGAATGCGACTGCACGGTCGCGCGGGTCTCCTTCGGTCTCGGCCGCCGACGGGGACCGGGGCACGAAGAGGCCGGGGAGTTCCTCTTCACCGCTGTCCCACCCACCACGCGCCCGATCCGTGCGCTTTGGACATGCACGAGCCGCAACAGGTGAAGCACGCGGTGGTGGTTCCGGTTCCCAGCTTCCCGACAAAGCTGCGTCCGGCGGCGATCCCGCGTCGCCGTCTCCGCAGACGGCCGGGGGCCACGAGATCTCGGACAGGTTACGAAAAGAGCGCCACCACGTCCACCACCTCGCCGCCAAAAACGCTGAGTGACGCCGCTGAACACCATCGGACCAGGGCGGGAGCCACCATGTGATGGGCGTTACACGCTGGGGTTTCTCCGGAGCGCTTTTCGACTACCGACCGTTCACCGATTCAATCGACCATTCGGCGCGCCGCCACGAATCGGTGGAAATCAGGCGGTGCGCCGGACCGGTTGTTCTTCGACCAGCCTCAGATGCGGCACCATGCCGGCTTCGGCCAGCGCGTCGATCGCCCGCCGCTCGTCCGCGTCCCACACGACCTCGGGTGGCGCGCCGAGCAGCACGCTCACCACGCAGTCGTGGCAGGAGATACCGCGCACGACGCAGCGGTCGCAATCGACCACCAGGTTCTCGATGTCCGATACGGCGATGTGCGAGACGTCCACTTCGGACAGCTCGGGGGTGTCGCCCATGTGGTCCTCCTCACGTCGGAACTGACTGGGGAGAACGGTAGGCGCCACCACCGACAATTTCGGGTGTCAGACCCTCGACAGGCGGCTGACCAGCACCGATGACGGCGTCGGGTGGGCGCCGCGGCCCCGCACCGAGTCCGCGACCGCGCGGTCGGACGTCGCGACGACCATCGGCCGCCCGGCGGGCTCGGCGGCGACGAGGTTGCGGATGACGTCGTCGGCCAGCACCCCGCGGTCGGAGAACAGCACCCGCACCCCGCGCGGCACCGAGGCGGGCACCGACAGCACGCCCGCCCCGTCGAACACCACGGTGACCTCGGCGGACGTGCGCGCGGCGAGGGCCTGGAGCTGGTGGATCAGCCGGTCGCGCTGGTCGGCCAGCGCGAGTTCCGGGTAGCCGGTCTTGGTGACGTTGTAGCCGTCGACGATCAGGTGCACGTTGGGCAGCGCCAGGTAGCGGTCCAGGGTGGACACGTCGGCGATCTTGCCGCCCTGGCCGGTGCCGGAGCTGGCGCCCCGCACCATGTCCGCCGGGCGGGCGCCGCGCGCGCCGAGGGCGAGCTCGCGGCGGAGGCCGGTGACGGCGCCGTCGATGGTGTCGATGAGCAGGGCGAGCCGCACCTCGTCGGCCTGCCGGGCCTCGCGCGCGGACTGGCGGGCGATCTCGGCGTCGGCGACCGCGCGCTCGGCACGGGCGCGTTCCCCGGCGACGCGCTGGCGTTCGCGCTCCAGCTGGCTGGTCAGCGCGGCGATCTCGTCGTGGTGGGCCGAGGACCCGCGCTCGGCGTCGGCGGCTGCCGCTTCGGCCGCGTCACGGGCCTGGCGCAGCTGGACGCCTTGTTCGCGCAGGCGCTTCAGGAGCTTCTCGACTTCGCCCTCGCGCTCGCCGCGGACGTTTTCGGCGGCCTGTTTCGCTTCGGCGAGTTCGGCGCGGACCTGGGCGAGCTCGGCTTCGAGCCGCTGGTTGCGGGCCAGCGCGGCGTCGCGCTCGGCGCGCAGGGCGTTTTCCTCGGCGTTGCGGGCGACCAGCCGGACGCGCCCGGTGGCCCCGGACTCGCCGAGCAGGACGGCGGCGGCCGCCGCGGCGACGGAGTCGGTGGCGTTGGGGTCCAGCGCGTCGGTGCGGTGCTCGCGCAGCCACTCGATGACCGCGGTCCGGAACTGCGACGAGTCGCCCAGGGCCGCGAGCAGGGCGGCGCCGCCGAGCTTGGCGCGCTTGGCCGGGGCGAACTTGGCGACCGGCCGCAGCTGGCGGGGCACGTCGGTGGCCGGCAGCTTGGCGACGGCGGCCGCGGCGAGCTCGGCGATGCGGTCGCGGACCGGTTCGGGCAGGGCGGGCCAGGTGGCGGGGTCGGGGTGTCCGGCCTGGTCAGCGGGCTCCTCGGCCGGCTCGGGGCGCGACACGACGCCCGAGGGACCCACGGGGTCCTCCGGCGGCTCCGGCACGAGCGGCTGCGGGTGCATTGGTCCAGGGTAGGCCCCGCCCCCGCATCCCGCCCCGCGCACCACACGGACCGGCCACGCGCGGAAACTGTCGGTGGTCGCCCCTAAAGTCCCGCACATGCGTTCGGTCCAGGCTCAGCTCGCGTTCGACGAGCTCGGAACTCCCTTGCGGGACACCACTTTCGTCGTCTTCGACCTCGAAACGACCGGGGCCCCGCCGGGGCCGTCCGGGATCACCGAGATCGGCGCGGTGAAGGTGCGCGGGGGCGAGGTGCTCGGCGAGTTCGCGACGCTGGTGAACCCGGGCACGCCGATCCCGCCCCAGATCGTCTCACTGACCGGGATCACGCAGGCCATGGTCTACGACGCGCCGCCGATCGAGGAGGTGCTGCCGGCGTTCCTCGAGTTCGTCGGGGGTGCGGTGCTGGTGGCGCACAACTCCGGGTTCGACACCTCGCACATGCGGGCGGCGTGCGAGGGCCACGGGTACGTCTGGCCGAAGCTGACGGTGGTGTGCACGGTCCGGCTGGCCCGGCGGGTGGTGCCGCGCGACGAGGTCGGGCGGTACAACCTGACGGCGCTGGCGCTGCTGTTCGGCGCGCGCACGCGCCCGACCCACCGGGCGCTGGACGACGCGCGGGCGACGGTCGACGTCCTGCACGGCCTGCTGGAGCGGGTCGGCAACCTGGGCGTGCACTCGCTCGAGGAGCTGATGGGGTACCTGCCAGAGGTGACCGTCGCCCAGCGGGCGAAGCGGCACCTGGCGGCGGACCTGCCGTCGGCACCGGGCGTCTACCTGTTCAAGGGGCCGAAGGACGAGGTCCTGTACGTCGGCACGGCGAAGGACCTGCGGCGGCGGGTGCGCACGTACTTCACGGGTTCGGAGAACCGCAGCCGGATCCGGGAGATGGTCGCGCTGGCCGAGCGCGTCGACCACGTGGTGTGCGCGCACGCGCTGGAGGCGGAGGTGCGCGAGCTGCGGCTGATCGCGGCGCACCGGCCGGCGTACAACCGGCGGTCGAAGAACCGGCACCAGGGCTGGTGGATCGGCCTGACGGACGAGGCGTTCCCCCGGCTGTCGGTCGTCCGGCTGCCGCGGCCGGGGGTGCTGGGCCCGTTCCGCAACCAGGCGGACGCCCGCACGACGGCCGACACCCTGGCCGGGGCGTCGGGGCTGCGGACGTGCACCCAGCGGATCTCGCCGAGGTCGGCAAACGGCACCCCGTGCGTGCTGGCGGAGCTGGGGCGATGCGGAGCACCGTGTGCGGGGCGCCAGAGCGTGGAGGCGTACGGCCCGGCGGTCGAGTCGGTGTCGGGCCTGATCGCGGGCCGGGACGGCACCCCGCTCCACACGGCGGCGGCGCACCTGGAGCGCCTGGCGGAGGGCAGGCACTACGAGCAGGCGGCCCGCCACCGCGACGAACTGGCCGGGCTGATCCGGGCGTTGGGCCGGGCGCACCGGCAGTCATCGCTGGCGTCGATCGGCGAGCTGATCGCGGCCGCCCCGGACGGCGCGGGCGGCTGGGAGCTGTCGGTGATCCGGTACGGCCGCCTGGCTTCGGCGGGCGTGGCCCGGCGGGGGGTGCCGCCGATGCCGGTGGTGGAGGCACTGGTGGCGTCGGCGGAGACGGTGCTGCCGGAGCCGGGGCCGTTGCACGGAGCCCCGCCGGAGGAGGTGGGGGTCCTGCTGCGCTGGCTGGCCCGCCCGGGGGTGCGGCTGGTCCGCACCACCCGCCCGTGGGCCGAGCCCGCGGCGGTCGCGGGCTGGCGGAGCTGGCTCGACCTGGTCGCCGACGCCCACTCCCTCGAACACATCCACTGACCCCAGCCCCAGCCCCGGAACAGTCGGCCCGGGTACCCGGAGAGTCGGCCCGCGTACCCGGAAGGTCGGCCCGCGTACCCGGAGAGTCGGCCCGCGTACCCGGAGAGTCGGCCCGCGTACCCGGAGAGTCGGCCCGCGTACCCGGAGAGTCGGCCCGCGTACCTGGAAGGTCGGCCCGCGTGCCGGGAGAGTCGGCCGTCGTACCTGGAAGGTCGGAGCGCGTACCCGGAGGGTCGGGTCGAGGCCGGCCGTTCCTGCCACCCCAGCCGACCCTCCGGGTACGCCGACCGACCGTTGGGGTACGCCGACCGACCACCCGGGTACGCGGGCCGACCCTCTGGGTGCGTGAGCCGCGCTCCGGGCGGGCCACCACGTGGCGTAGCTAGGATCGCGGGCGACCCCGCAGACGAGTCTTGGAGGACCCAGGTGATCACCGCGATCGTGTTGATCCAGGCAGAGGCGGATGCCATCCCGGACGCGGCGCAGGCGATCGCCGACATCGACGGTGTCGGCGAGGTCTACTCGTGCGCCGGGGACGTCGACCTCATCGCCACCGTCAAGGTGTCCACGCACGAGGGGCTGGCCGACCTGATCCCCGGCAAGATCGGGAAGGTGCCCGGCGTGCTGAACACCGTCACGCACATCGCGTTCCGGTCCTACAGCCGCGCCGACACCGAATCGGCCTTCTCGATCGGCGTCGAGGATTGAGCGAGCTCCCCGCGGAGCTGGCCGACGCCCTCGCGGCCGCCCCGGACGCGGCGGTCCTGTTCGAGGCCCTGCCGCCCTCCCACCGGCGTGAGTACGCCCAGTGGGTCGCGGAGGCCAAGAAGCCCGAGACCCGCGTCTCCAGGGCCGGGAAGGCCATCACCCGGCTCCGCGATAGCGCCGGCAAGCAGCGCGGCCGGCGTGCCGTCGTCGCGACGCAGTTCGAGCACGCCGAAGGACGTGTCGTGCGGCCCGTCGGGCCGGTAGCGG
>NZ_JBEXMD010000027.1:0-135768 GCF_040610315.1 Amycolatopsis sp. NPDC004169 | reverse complement strand
GCCAGCGTTCGTCCTGAGCCAGGATCAAACTCTCCAACAATGAATAGTTTAATCGAGGCAAATGTATTGCTCTCAAAGGAAACCCCGACGAGGGGGTTTCATATAAGCTCTACTGGCTTAGTTCACTAGCACACTGTTGAGTTCTCAAGCAACACACTCTGAATCCACCCGCCTTATCGGCGGCTAAATCCTCGGCAGTTGTTCCAAGCGATATTCACAAGCTTTTGGTCGAGCATGCCTCAGCCTACGGGTTTAGTCGTAGGGGGTCGGCGGCCGCTCGTGGGCCGACGCTGAACATTACCCGGTCCGATCCGCGGTGTCAACCCGCTCGTCCCGGCCTGGTCTCTTGGGGCTTGCGGCCCCGGTGTGACCCGGTGTTCCTGGCGACGAAGAGAAGATTACATGCCCCGGAACCGGGCCAAAACAGGGGGGTCACTTAACGGCATCGCCGCAGGTCAGAGTGCTTACGCACGGCTACGACGGCAGCGAGGGCAGGTACCGGGGCGGGACCCGCGCCGGAGCCGCCCGCGAGAAGTCCGCCGCCAACGCCAGCATCCGCGCGTCCGACCACCTCGCCCCCATGAACGAGATGCCCACGGGGAGAGGTCCGGCAAACCCGGCCGGCACGGTGACGTCCGGGTACCCGGCGACCGCGGCCGGGGTCGACGACGGGATCACGTCGTTGTCGCCCACCGCGCAGTCGGTCTTCCACGCCGGTGGGTTGGTCGGCGACGCGATCGCGTCCAGGTGGTGCGCGGAGAGGGTCTCGTCCAGCGACCGGCGGGCGAGGTCCGAAAGCTCCGCCCGGCCGGCGAGGTAGCCCGGGGCCGTCGGCGGCGGCGCGGCCAGTGCCTGCTCGAACAGCTCCTGCCCGGCGAAGCACGTCCGCTCCAGCGGGTCGGCGCGGTTGTAGGCGATCAGCTCGGCCAGGTTCCGCGGTCCGGACGGGCGGGTCGCCAGGTACGCGTCGATGTCCCGGTGGAACTCGGTCAGCAGGGCCGGGAACTCCAGCTCGAGCAGCCGGTCCTGGTAGGGCAACGCCACTTCGACGACCGTCGCACCCGCCTTGACCAGCGAGTTCCGCGCCGACGTCATGATCGCGTCGGTCGCCGGGCCGAGCACCGGCAGGCGCCACAGGCCGATCCGCGCGCCACGCAGCGCGCCCGGGCGGAGCAGCTTCGCGTAGTTCTCGGGCTGGTTCCGCGGATACTCCGCGGTCGCCGGATCGGCGGGGTCGCGACCTTGCAGGACCGACAGCGTCAAAGCCGCGTCGACGACGTTGCGGGCGATCGGGCCCGCGGTGTCCTGCTCGGCCGAGATCGGCACCACGCCGGTGCGGCTGACCAGGCCGAGGCTGGGTTTGTGGCCGACCGTCGCGGTCATGCCTGCGGGGCACACGATCGAGCCGTCGGTCTCGGAGCCGATCGCCACCTGGGCCAGCGACGCCGCCACCGCGGCCGCGGACCCGGCGGACGACCCGCACGGGTTGTGGTCCAGCACGTACGGGTTGTTCGTCTGCCCGCCGACACCCGACCAGCCGGACGTCGGCTTCGCGGCGCGGAAGTTCGCCCATTCGGAGAGGTTCGCCTTGCCGAGGATCACCGCGCCGGCGTCGCGCAGCCGGGTGATCAACGTGGCGTCCGCGGCCGGGTGGCTGCGCAAGGCGCGCGACCCGGCCGTCGTCCACTGGTCGCGCGTGTCGACGTTGTCCTTGACCAGCACCGGGATGCCGTCGAGCGGGCCACGCAGGTGGTGCGAGCGACGTCGCGCGTCACTGGCCGCGGCCTGCGCGAGCGCGGCCGGGTTGAGGGCCAGGACCGCGTTGACCTTACCGTCGATCCGGTGAATCCGGTCGAGGTAAGTGCTGGTCAGGCCCACGGCGGAGAGCCGGCCCGACGCCATCCGCGCCTGCAGCGCCGGGATGTCGGCGGAGTCGAGATCGAACCGCGGAGGAGCCGCGGCGACGGGCGCGGCGGGGACGAGCACGAGTGCGGCGGCCAGGATCGCGAGGAACACCGGCCGCCGCCCCATCAGAGCACCGGCAAGAGGGTGCGGAGTTCGTACGGGGTGACCGCGCTGCGGTAGTTGTCCCACTCCACCCGCTTGTTCCGGAGGAAGAAGTCGTAGACGTGCTCGCCGAGCGCTTCCGGCAGCAGTTCGGACTTCTCCATCTCCGACAGCGCTTCTCCCAGGTTCTGCGGCAGCTGCGAGTACCCGGCGGCGCGCCGCTCGGCGTCGCTGAGCTGCCAGATGTTGTCCTCGGCGGGCGGCGGCAGCTCGTAGCCCTTCTCGATCCCCTTCAGCCCGGCGGCCAGGATGACCGAGTACGCCAGGTACGGGTTGCACGCCGAGTCCAGGGTACGGATCTCCACCCGGCGGGATGACGCCTTTCCGGGTGAATACATCGGGACCCGGACGAGGGCCGAGCGGTTCGCGCGGCCCCACGAGACGGTCGTCGGGGCCTCACTGCCGCTGATCAGGCGTTTGTAGGAGTTGACCCACTGGTTCGTGACCGCGGAGATCTCCTTGGCGTGGTGCAGCACGCCGGCGACGAAGGCCTTGCCGGTCTCCGACAGCTCGTGCGGGTCCTCGGCGTCGTAGAAGGCGTTCCGGTCGCCCTCGAACAGGCTGACGTGCGTGTGCATGCCCGAGCCGGGCTGGTCGGTGAACGGCTTCGGCATGAAGGTCGCGCGCACGCCCTGGGTCAGCGCGACCTCCTTGACGACGTAGCGGAACGTCATCACGTTGTCGGCCATCGTCAGCGCATCGGCGTAGCGGAGGTCGATCTCCTGCTGGCCCGGTGCCCCTTCGTGGTGGCTGAACTCGACCGAGATGCCCATCGCTTCGAGCGTCTCGATGGCGTGCCGGCGGAAGTGCGTCGCGGTGGCGTGGCTCGCCTGGTCGAAGTAGCCGCCGTTGTCCGCGGGCTCCGGCTCGCTGCCGTCGTCGGGCATGGTCGAGAGCAGGAAGAACTCGATCTCGGGGTGGACGTAGCAGGTGAAGCCCGCTTCGGCCGCCTTCGACAGCTGGCGGCGCAGCACGTGCCGCGGGTCCGCCCAGGACGGTGAGCCGTCGGGCATCGCGATGTCGCAGAACATGCGCGCCGAGTACGGGCCGCCCTCGGGGGTCTCCCAGGGGAGGACCTGGAACGTCGACGGGTCGGGCTTGGCGACCATGTCCGATTCGTAGACGCGCGCGAAGCCCTCGATGGCCGAGCCGTCGAAGCCGATCCCGTCGTTGAAAGCGCCCTCGAGCTCGGCCGGCGCGACCGCGACGGACTTGAGGAACCCCAGCACATCGGTGAACCAGAGTCGGACGAAACGGATGTCGCGCTCCTCGAGCGTGCGGAGCACGAATTCCTGCTGGCGATCCATGGCCGCACCCTAACCACAGCGTGTTAACGGCATGTTTCACGACGCGCCGTGGCCGCGTAAGTCACGTTGCGAGTACCGGGACGGGTTTCTTCGCACGGGTGATGGCCAGGGAAGCGACCGACGCGATGACGGCCAGCACGGCCGCGGAGTACCAGGCCAGGTTGTAGTTCCCGAGCTGGTCGCGGACCAGGCCGGCGGCCGACGCGGCGAACGCGGCGCCGAGTTGGTGGCAGGCGAAGACCCAGCCGAACACGATCGGGCCGGCGTCGCCGAAGGCGCGGACGCAGAGAGCGACGGTCGGCGGGACCGTGGCCACCCAGTCGAGGCCGTAGAACAGGATGAACGCCCACATGCTCGGCTGCACGCTGTCGGTGAACAGCTGCGGCAGCAGCGCCAGGGAGAGCCCGCGCAGGGCGTAGTAGACGCCGAGCAGGACCCGCGGGTCGATCCGGTCGGTGAGCCAGCCGGAGAAGATCGTGCCGACGACGTCGAAGACACCGACCAGCGCGAGCAGGCTCGCCGCGGTCGTCTGCGGCATGCCGTGGTCGTGCGCGGCCGGGACGAAGTGGGTGCCGACCAGGCCGTTGGTCGTCGCGCCGCAGATCGCGAAGCCGACGGCGAGCAGCCAGAACGTGCGGGTGCGGGCGGCCTGGCCCAGCACGGACAGGGCGCGGCGGACCGAGCCGCTCTTCGGCGCCGGCCGCGCGACCTCGGTGCCGGCGGGCGCGCCGTAGGCCGTGGTGCCGACGTCGGCGGGGTGGTCGCGGATCACCAGCAGCACGACCGGGACGACGGCGAGCGCGGCGATCGCGATGACCAGCGACGCCGTCCGCCACCCCGACGTCACGGCCAGGTTGGCGATGAGCGGCAGGAAGATCAGCTGGCCGGTGGCGCCCGCGGCGGTCAGGACACCGGTGACGACGCCGCGGCGCTGCACGAACCACCGCGTCGCCACCATCGCGGCGAAACCCATGGCCATCGAGCCGGTGCCCAGCCCGACCAGCACGCCCCAGCAGAGCACGAGCTGCCAGCTCGCGGTCATGAACACCGTGCCCCCCGCGCCGAGGGCGATGACGGTCAGCGCCGTCGCCGAGACGCGCCGGATGCCGAACCGCTCCATCAACGCGGCCGCGAAGGGCGCGAAGAGGCCGAAGAGCACGAGGTTCACCGAGACGGCCGAGCTGATGGTGGTACGGGACCAGCCGAACTCTTCGTGCAGCGGGTCGATCAGGACGCCGGGGGCGGCGCGGAAGCCGGCGGAGGCGAGCAGCGCGACGAAGGCGGCGCCGGCGATCAGCCACGCGCGGTGCAGCTTCGGGGCAGGACGGGTCTCAACGGTCACCCAGGCAGTCTCACCGCGCGCGCGTGACGGCGGAAGTGGCCGGAAGGACATCATGCGCAAGATTCAGGCCATCAGTACTCTTCGGGGATGCGCCGCCTCGCCCTCTTGCTCGTGGTCTTGCTGACGGCCGGCTGCACCGGGTCACCCGACACGCGCGGGCCGTTCCCGGCGGGCGCCGACCTCGTCCGCGAGGCCGCGACGTCGTTCGCCGCGGTGCGGGGCGTGCACTTCGCCGCCGGTGTCAACGGCGTGCTGCCGGGCTTCCCGCTCCGCCAGATCGAGGGCGACGCGACCCTGGCCGACGGCGGCCACGCCACCGGCACCGCTGACGTCCAGGACGGGGACGGGCACACCAAGTTCCCGTTCGACGTGCACGACAGCCAGGAGCCGCCGTACCCCGTCACCGCGTTCCTCGGCCCGCAAGGCGGGCTGAAGCGGCTGCTCGACGGCGTGACCGACGCCAAGACCGAGGGCCGCGAGAACGTCGACGGCGCACCCGCGCTACGGGTTGCCGGGCGGGTGCCCGCCGCGGTGGCGCACAGCGTGCTCGCCGCCGTCGACGCCGACCTCAACGTCAAGGTCTGGGTCGCCGACGACGGCGGGCCGCGGCGCTTCGCTCGCCTCTGGGTCCAGATCCCGCCGCCGGACAACCACCTCAGCCCGGTGATGATCGAGCTGTCGCTGACCGAGCAGCAGTCCTAGCTACTGCCCCGAGCACCGCTTGCCGTCCGGCGGCACCGTGCCGTCGACCAGGTAGTCCGTGCCCGCCTCGTCCACGCACTTCACGCCCTGCAGGAACACCGTGTGCTGGGTGCCCTCGTAGGTGAGCAACGCGCCCTTCAGGCCCTTCGCGAGGTTGACGCCGGCCTGGTACGGCGTCGCCGGGTCGTTGGTCGTCGAGATGACCAGCGTCTTCGCCAGGCCTTCGACGTTCGGCACGTGCGGCTCGGACGTGTTCGGCACCGGCCAGAACGCGCACGCGTCACGAGCTGCCGACGCCGGGCGGCCGTCGTCGAGGAACGGCGCGACCTTCACGTACTCCTCCTGCGCCTTGAGGATGACGGCCGGGTCCGTGACGCGCGGGTCGTCGACGCAGCGGATCGCCGTGAAGGCGTCCTGGGTGGTGCCGTACCTGCCGTCCGAATCGCGCTCGTTGTAGATGTCGGCGAGCTTCTCCAGGGTCGCGCCGCGCTGCTGCTTCAGCTCGTTGAGGCCGCTGTTGAGGGTGTCCCAGAGGCTCTCCTGGTAGAGCGCCTGGATGACGCCGGTGGTGGCGTCCTCGTAGGAGAGCTTGCGGCCGTCGCCGACCGGCACCGGGAAGTCGATCAGCGGCCGGACCAGCTGCTGGAACGCCGTGACCGCGGTACCGGCGTCCGGGCCGAGCGCGCAGTCCTGCTGGGCGCTGCACCACTTCGCGAACTCGGTGAACGCCTTGCCGAAGCCCTGGCCCTGGGCGACCAGCGACTCGACGGCGTCCTGCTCGGGGTCGACCGCGCCGTCGAGGACCATCGCGCGGACGTTCTTCGGGAACGCCTCGGCGTAGGCCGACCCGATCCGGGTGCCGTAGGAGTAGCCCAGATAGGTGAGCTTTTCGTCGCCGAGGACCGAGCGGAGCACGTCCAGGTCCTTCACGACGTCGCGGGTGCCGACGTTGGCGAGCATCCCGGTGCCGTCGTCGGTGCGCTGGGCGCACTTGGCGGCGAAGTCCTTTTCCTGCGATTCCTGCTTGAGCACGCCGGCCGGCGAGCCGTCGGTCTCGCTGTCGTCGGCGCGGTCGGCGTCCCGCTCCCGATCGGTCAGGCAGTGGATGGCCGGCTGGCTCGCGCCGATCCCCCGCGGGTCGAATCCGACCAGGTCGAAGCGTTTGCCGAGGCCGGTGCTGGTCACCGGCTTGCCCAGCCCCGCGGCGGCGACCATGCCCGACGCGCCGGGGCCGCCCGGGTTGACCACCAGCGACCCGATCTTCTCGCCGGTCGCCTTGCGGCGGAGCAGGCCCAGGGTGATCGTGTCCCCCGCCGGCTTCGCGTAGTCCAGCGGCACGGTCAGCCGCGCGCACTGGACGTCTTTCGCCTGGAACGCCGATCGCGCATCTTCCGACGTCGCGTAAGGTGCGCAGTCGGCCCAGCTCAGGCTCTGGCCGTAGAACCGCTCCAGCCCGGCGGGCACCGGCCCGGACGGCGGGTGCGACTCGGTGGTCGGCGCGGGCGGCTCGGTCTTGCCGGAAGACGTGCACGCGGCCAGCGAGGCCGCGAGCAGCACGGACGTCGCGATCGCGGTGATCCGGCGACGATGGGACCTGGCGCTGGGATGAGGGAACACGGTTGGATCGTCCCATCCGGCCGCGGAACTCGAATGCACCACCGCCGCGTTGGGTGGTGGAGGCCGGTCGAGCGAGAGAGAACGGGAGACCAGGGGTGGCAGCACTGATCAGCCGGGTGGGCAAGAAGCTCCGCCGGATCATCCAGCGGCCGGGCAGCGTCGAGCTGACCCGCTACGAAGCACTGCTGCCCGCGGTCGAGAAGCTCGAACCCGAGCTCGAAAAGCTCTCCGACGAGGAGCTGACCGAGCGGGCGGGCAAGCTCCGCGAGACGCTGAAGGACACCGCGTTCGGCGACGAGCAGCTGATCGAGGTCTGCGCGCTGGGCCGCGAGGCCGCCAAGCGGGCGCTGGGCGAGCGCGCGTTCGACGTGCAGGTGCTGGGCACGATGGGCCTGCTCACCAAGCACGTCGTGCAGATGGAGACCGGTGAGGGCAAGACACTCGCGGGTGCGCTGGCCGCGGCCGGGTACGCCATCCGCGGAAAGCGCGTTCACGTCGTCACGGTCAACGACTACCTCGCCCGCCGCGACGCGGAGTGGATGGGCCCGGTGTACGCCCTGCTCGGCGTGTCGGTCGGCTGGGTCGAGCCGTCGCACTCGCGCGAAGAGCGTCGCGAGGCGTACGCCAAGGACGTCACGTACGGCGCGGTCGCCGAGATCGGCTTCGACGTGCTGCGGGACCGGCTGGTGACTTCGGTCGGCGACCTCGTCCAGCCCGACCCGGAGGTGGCGATCGTCGACGAGGCGGACTCGGTGCTGGTCGACGAGGCCCGCGTCCCGCTGGTGATGGCCGGCTCGATCGACCGCAGCGACGCCGACGAGGAGGTCGCCAAGATCGTCCGGCGGCTGCGGCTCAACCTGCACTACGAGACCGACAGCGAAGGCCGCAACGCCTGGCTGACCGACGCCGGCTCGTCCGTCGTCGCGAAGTCGCTCGGCCTCGAGGTCGACGACCTGTTCAACGAGCAGGCGTCGGACCGGCTGGCCGCCGTGAACGTCGCCCTGCACGCCCACGCGCTGCTCACCCGCGACGTCGACTACCTGGTCCGCGACGGCAAGGTCCAGCTGATCAACGCCGCCCGCGGCCGCGTCGCCGAGCTGCAGCGCTGGCCGGACGGCCTCCAGGCCGCCGTCGAGGCGAAGGAGCAGGTCACCGCGACCGACCGCGGCGAAATCCTGGACTCGATCACCGTCCAGGCGCTGCTCGCGCGGTACCCGGAGGTCGCAGGCATGACCGGTACCGCGGTCGCCGTCGCCGAGCAGCTGCGGGAGTTCTACGAGCTCGAGGTCGCGGTCATCCCGCCGAACACCCCGAACATCCGCGAGGACCTCGAAGACCGGGTCTTCGCTTCGCCGTCGCAGAAGCTGCGGGCGATCGAGGAGGAGATCCGCACGGTGCACGAGACCGGGCGGCCGATCCTCGTCGGCACCCAGGACGTCGCCGAGTCCGAAGAGCTGGCCGAGAAGCTGGCGAAGGTCGACCTCGAGTGCGTCGTGCTCAACGCGCGCAACGACGCCGAAGAGGCCGCGATCATCGCCGAGGCCGGCAAGAAGGGCGCGGTCACCGTGTCCACCCAGATGGCAGGCCGCGGTACCGACATCCGGCTGGGCGGCACCGACGGCGCCACCCGCGACGAGGTCGTCGAGCTCGGCGGGCTGCACGTCATCGGCACCGCGCGGTACCCGTCGAGCCGGCTCGACGGCCAGCTGCGCGGCCGCTCCGGCCGCCAGGGCGACCCCGGCAGCGCGATCTTCTTCGCGAGCCTGAACGACGAACTCGTGCTGTCGAACGCGCCGGACATCCCCGAGGGCATCGTCGACGACGAGGAGACCGGCGAGATCAAGGACCCGGCGGCCCTGCGGCAGCTCAACCACGCCCAGCGCGTCGCCGAAGGTGTCGACCTGGAGATCCACCGCAACACCTGGCGCTACACGCGGCTGATCGAGCGGCAGCGGCGTGACCTGCTGGTGCACCGCGACAAGGTGCTTCGCACCGCGTACGCGGCGGAGGTGCTGGAGAAGGCGCACCCGGAGAAGTTCAGCGAGCTCGAGGCGAAGCTCGACGACCGGGACAAACTGGAGCAGGTGTGCCGCGAGGTGCTGCTGTTCCACATCGACCAGCTGTGGTCGGACCACCTGGCGTACCTGACCGACGTCCGGGAGAGCATCCACCTGCGCGCCCTGGCCCGGGAGACGCCGCTGGACGAGTTCCACCGCGCGGCGATCCCGGAGTTCCACAAGATCATCGGCGAGGCCGACTCCCGGGCGGCGAAGACCCTCGAAGAGGCCGAGCTGACCGACGAGGGCATCGACCTCGGCGACGCCGGCGTCCGGCGCGCGAACACGACGTGGACCTACCTGGTGCACGACAACCCGTTCGATTCGGACTTCGAGCAGACCATCAAGAAGGTCCGCAGCATGATCAAGCGGAAGTAGCTCCCGTTCCCGGGAGGCCCCCGTCCGGTTCGCCGGGCGGGGGCCTTTCGATTTCCCCCACATTCGCTCGGCCTTCCGGGTGACGGTGGGACAGAATGGCGGCATGCCGCAACTGCGCATCGCGCTCGCCCAGGTCAACCCCACCGTCGGCGACCTCGACGGCAACGCCGAGCTGCACGTCGAGTGGACGCGGCGGGCCGCCGAAGCCGGCGCGCACGTCGTCGTCTTCCCCGAGATGTCCCTGACCGGCTACCCGATCGAGGACCTCTCGCTGCGCAAGACCTTCGCCGCCGCCTCGCGGCAGGGCGTCGAGGCGCTGGCGCGCCGGCTCGACGAAGCCGGCTGCGGCGAAGTGCTCACCTACATCGGCTACCTCGACCTCGACGAGGTCGGCCCGCGTGACGCCGCCGCGGCGCTCTACCGCGGCGAGGTCGTCGCCCGGCAGTTCAAGCACCACCTGCCCAACTACGGCGTCTTCGACGAGCACCGCTGGTTCAAGCCGGGCACCACGCTCGACGTCGTCCGGTTCCACGGGCTCGACATCGGCATGGTCATCTGCGAGGACCTCTGGCAGGACGGCGGGCCGATCTCGGCGCTGGGCCGGGCCGGCGTCGACCTCGTGGTGGCGCCGAACGCGTCGCCGTACGAGCGGTCGAAGGACGAGCAGCGGCTGCCGCTGATCGCCCGGCGCGCGGCCGAAGCGGGCGCGCCGCTGGTCTACACCAACCAGATCGGCGGCCAGGACGACCTCGTCTTCGACGGCGACTCGCTCGTCGTCGGCGCGGACGGCACGCTGCTGGCCCGTGCGCCGCAGTTCGTCGAACACCTGTCCGTGCTGGACATGGACCTGGTTGCGGGCGGGCACGCGGCCGACGGCGAGCTCGAGGGCCTGCACGTCCGGCGCCGGGTGCTGAGCGCGGACCCGCTGCCGGCGTACCCGGCGTCCGCCGAGCCGGTGATCAGCGAGCCGCTGTCCGACGAGGCCGAGGTGTGGCACGCGCTCGTCGTGGGGCTGCGGGACTACGTGCACAAGAACGGGTTCTCGTCGGTGACGTTCGGGTTCTCCGGCGGCATCGACTCGGCGGTCTGCGCGGCGCTGGCCGCGGACGCGCTGGGCGGCGACAACGTCTACGGCGTCTCGATGCCGTCGAAGTACTCGTCGGGGCACTCGAAGGACGACGCCGCCGACCTGGCGGAGCGGATCGGTGCGCACTACCGCGTCGAGCCGGTCGAGGACATGGTCCGGGTGTACGTCGACCAGCTGTCCCTGACCGGCCTGGCCGAGGAGAACATCCAGGCGCGCACGCGGGGCATGCTGCTCATGGCACTGTCCAACTTGGACGGTCACCTGGTGCTGGCCACCGGCAACAAGACCGAGCTCGCCGTCGGGTACTCGACGATCTACGGCGACGCGGTCGGCGCGTTCGCCCCGATCAAGGACGTGTTCAAGACGCACGTGTGGCAGCTGGCGCGGTGGCGCAACGCCGAAGCGGTGAAGAACGGCGAGACCCCGCCGATCCCGGAGAACTCGATCACCAAGCCGCCGTCGGCCGAGCTGCGGCCGGGCCAGGTGGACACCGACTCGCTGCCGGACTACGCGCTGCTGGACGACATCCTCGACGACTACGTCGAGGGCGACCGCGGGTACGCGGACCTGGTGTCCGCGGGCTTCGACCCGGAGACCATCGACCGCGTGGTGCGGATGGTCGACAAGGCCGAGTACAAGCGGCGCCAGTACCCGCCGGGCACGAAGATCACGTTCAAGGCGTTCGGCCGCGACCGGCGGCTGCCGATGACCAACCTGTGGCGCGAGGGCAAGGCCTAGCTCAACGCGACCTGGCGGCCGTCCGGAGTACGGAGGGCCGCCGTCAGGCCGGCTTTCTCCGCGCGGCGCACCAGGAACTCCAGGCCGAGCGCGTCCGTCGCCGTGTGGACGGATGCCGGGTCGGGGTGGGCGGCCGTCACCATCAGGAGCGGGATCTTCGGCAGGCCGCGCGTGGTCGGGTGCGGGGTGCTGCCCCAGTCGATGAGGAACGGGCGCAGGGTGCCCGGGGCGCTCGGCGGGGTCAGGCGCCAGTGCAGCGTTTCGCCGTCGCCGGTTTCGCGGGACATCTCCGTCGCGTCGCCCGGGTCGAAGCCGTGGGCGCGGGCCTTCGCGATCGTCGAGTCGATGTCCGTCGTGCGGACGGCCCAGGCGACCAGCGCGGGCTCGGTCAGCTCGTCGATGCCGAACGGCCGGGGCCCTTCCGGGTCCGGTTGCTCCGGGTCCGGGCCGATGACCTCCAGGTACATGCCCGCGCCGAGGTCGGCGAGGTGGTTGGCGGTGCCGACGCCGACGTGGCGGCCGCCGGGCGCGGGCGTGACGCCGGTGAGGGCGGCGACCCGGGCGACGGCGTCGGCGAGGTCCGGGCCGGCGTAGACGAGGTGATCGAGCACGGTCCCATCATCCCGCGCCGACGGCCCGCGCCGCATCGACCACGCCGTGGCCGTAGTAGGTGGTCCCTTGCTGGGTGGGTGCGCAGGTCGGGTCCGGGCAGGGTAGCGGCGTCGCCGTGGCGAAGAGGGCGCGTTTGATGCGCTCGGCGCTCCAGTGCGGGTGCTCGCTCGCGATCAGGGCGGCGACGCCGCTGACGTGCGGGGCGGCCATCGACGTTCCGCTCGCGGACCGGTATTCGCCGTTCGGCCAGGTCGACCAGACGCGCGCGCCGGGCGCGGCGAGGCTGATCCGGGACGCCGAGTAGTTGGAGAAGCTCGCCTTGACGAGCTTTTCGTCGAGTGCGCCGGTGCCGACGACGCCGGGCAGCTCGTGCGGCAGCCGGGTGCAGGTCGGGTCGATCCGGCGTTCCACCGGCGTGCTGTCGGCCGGGCTTTCCTTGTCCACCGAGCGGGTGTCGAGGTTGATCCCGGCGTTGCCGGCGGAGGCGACGACGAGGACGTTCCGGCGCTGGGCGTACGCGACCGCCCGGCCGACGGCGAGCTTCGCCGCGGCCTGGTCCGGCTGGTCGTCGCAGTTGTAGCGCCACGGGATCGAGCGATAGCTGTTGCTCGCCACCGCGAAGCCGTGCTCGGCGGCCCAGACGAACCCGCAGACCATGCTCTCGGCCGTCTCGGTGTCGTCGAGTTCGGCGAGCTTGACCGCGGCGATCTTGACGCCGGGGGCGACGCCGACGACGCCGGATCCGTTGCGGGCCGCGGCGATCGTGCCCGCGACGTGCGTTCCGTGGCCGTCGAGCGTCGGCCGCCAGGCGCCGGGGCCGCGGTCGGGCCAACCGGACAGGCAGGAGACGGAGTTCGCCCGGTCGAACGCCGGTTTCAGCTCCGGGTGGGTGTCGTCGACGCCGACGTCGAGGACACCGACGACCGTGCGCCGGCTGCCGTCGGTGATCTGGTGCGCTTCGGGCAGGTGCAGCGCCGGGACGTCCCACGCCGTGCCCTCCGGCGGGACCTGCCCGGAGTTCGGCGAATTAGGCCCGGTGTAGCGAAGGTCCTTGCGGGGTGCGAAGAACTCTCTCGGGATCTTCGCGGTGCGCGTCGCGCCGACGGCGTCGATGCCCGGCGTTTTCCGGAGCTTCGCGGCGAAGTCGTCCTTCGCGGTGTACGCGACGACGACGCCGATCTGCGGGTAGCTCGCGACGACCGTGCCACCGGCTTTCCGGACGGCGAATTCGGCCCAGCCCGTGTGGTGCGCGACGACGACGTGCGGCATGACCAGCGGGTCGGCGGCCGCCGGCGTCGCGAGCAGGCCCAACAGCAGCACCGTGGCCAGGATGATTCGCCGCACGCGTGTCCTCCTCGAAATCGCCCAAACCGAACTTAGCGATCATTCGCGGCGGGGCGGTACCCCTCTTCGGTCGTAGGCTGGACGCCATGACGACGGGGTTCACGGTGTTCGAGACGGCGATCGGCGCGTGCGGGCTCGCCTGGCGCGGCGACGTCGTGATCGGGACGTCGCTGCCCGAGGGCAGCCGGGAGCGGACCCGGGCGTGGCTGCTCCGGCGGTTCCCGGACGCCGTCGAGGGGACGCCGCCGGCGCCGGTGCGGGAGGCCGTGGCCGGGATCGTGGCGTTGCTGGGCGGGACGCGTCAGGACCTGGCTTCGGTGCCGCTGGACTTCTCGGGCGTGCCGGAGTTCAACCGGCGCGCGTACGAAGTGGCCAGGACGATCCCGCCGGGCAAGACCCTGACCTACGGCGACATCGCCCACCGGCTCGGGCAGCCGGGCTCGGCCCAGGCCGTCGGGCAGGCGATGGGGCACAACCCGTTCCCGATCATCGTTCCCTGCCACCGGGTTCTGGCGGCCGGCGGCAAGGACGGCGGGTTCTCGGCGCGCGGCGGTGTCGGGACGAAACGCCGGATGCTCGTGATCGAGGGCGCGCTGGCGGACGAGCCGACGCTGTTTTAGACCTCCTTCGCTGTGCTCGGCGGGGCATCACGCGTGACTGGGCAGGCATCACGCGTGATTGGCGGGGCATCACGCGTGATTGAAGGGTCGACTCGCGTGATTGAGGGGTCGACTCGCGTACCTGAAGGGTCGACTCGCGTACCTGGATGGACGACTCGCGTGCCTGGAGGGTCGGGTGGGGTCAGGCGGGTTGGGACTGGGGGGTCCAGGGCTTGATCCAGGGGGACTCGGGCCAGCCCTCGGCCGCGGCCATCAGGGGGAAGGCCGTGCCGCCGTCGATGTGCTCGCGGATGATGTCCGCGTGGCCCGCGTGGCGGGCCGTCTCCTGGATCAGGTGGAGCAGGACCCAGCGGACCGACCACGCCTCGACGTCCTGCGGGAACCACGGGACGCCCTTCGGCACCGGGACCGGCTTGCCGAGGTCGTCGATGCCCGCGATCACCTCGGCCGTGCGCGCGGCCACCTCGTCGTAGCGGGCCAGCACGCCCGCCAGGGTCTCGTCCTCGCGCAGGCGGTGGGCGTCCTCGTACTCCGCCATCGCCTCCGCGAACGGCTTCTGCGGCACCTGCAGCACCGTGTCCATCCAGCCGTACTCGGTGCTCGCGACGTGCTTGATCAGCCCGCCCACCGACAGCGTGCTCTTCGTCGAGGCGAGCCTCGCCTGCTCGTCGGTCAGCCCGTGGGCCGCCAGTTTGAGGACGTACCGCTGTTGCTCCAGGAAGCTCAGCAGCCCGTCACGCTCGTCGGCCACCGGGCGCACGTTCCCAGCCATGTCGATCCTTCCGCTCGGAATCACTTGCGGCGATCGTGCCACCCACCACCGACAATTTCGGGCGGATGCCGCTACCGGTGTGCGTGCCGCGGGGCCGGCTTGACGAAGGCGTACACCCCGCCGGTGCCGTACAGGGCCGCGCGGACCAGCAGCTGGAGCCGCGTGAAGACACCTTCGCAGGTGTCGAACTGCCGGGCGAGCACCACGGCCAGCCAGGTCGCCAGCACCAGGATCAGCCCGGTGACCGCGAGCGCGCGCCAGCCCGGCGGCCACCACAGGATCAGGCTGATCACCCCGGCCAGCAGGACGACGCTGAGCAGCGGCGACAGCACGTCGCTGCGCTCGGGGTAGGCGGCCTGCACCAGCACGAGCACGCCGAACGCGCTCACCGAGATCGAGCTGAGCCGCGCCGACCACTGGACCGGCCCGAGCCGGTGCAGCGGTGGCCCGGCGAGCACGAACGCGACCCCGGAGACGGCGAGCAGGACGCGGAACACCGGCGGCCCGGTCACCAGCAGCGCCTCGACCGGGTCCCGCACCGGGGAGACGCCGGTGGGCAGGAAGAACTCCAGCAGCCAGCCCGAATACCCGAGGACGGCCAGTCCCATCAGGAGGGCCGAGGCGATCCGAGCCGTGCGCACGAGGCAGAGCGTAAGCGACGAGCCGCGTCCAGGCCCGTCGCGGTGACCAGGTCCACCTAGTCGTTACGCCTGTGGCCGGACGAAGGGGAACAGGACCGTCTGGCGGATCGACGCGCCGGTCAGCATCATCAGCAGCCGGTCGACGCCGAGCCCGAGCCCGCCGGTCGGCGGCATGCCGTGCTCCAGGGCGAGCAGGAAGTCCTCGTCCAGTTCCATCGCTTCGACGTCGCCGCTGGCCGCGCGCAGCGACTGCGCCTCGAGCCGTCGGCGCTGCTCGATCGGGTCGGTCAGCTCCGTGTAGGCCGTGCCGACCTCGGAACCGAACGCGATCAGGTCCCAGCGCTCGGCCAGCCGCGGGTCCGCCCGGTGCTGGCGGGTCAGCGGCGAGACGTCGGTCGGGTAGTCGGTGTAGAAGGTCGGCAGTACGGTCGCGCCCTCGACGAGGTGCTCGAAGGCCTTGAGCACCAGGTCGCCGTGGCTCGGGTCCTCCCCCACCGGCACGCCGGCGGCCACGCACAGGCGGCGCAGGTCGGCCACCGGCGTCCCCGAGTCGATCTGTTCGCCGAAGACCGCCGACACGGCTTCGTGCACCGGGACGACCGGCCAGTCGCCGGAGATGTCGTGCTCGACGACCCGCCCGTCCGCGTCCGGCCGCCGCACGACCTGGGCGCCGTACGCCGCTTCGGCCGCGTGCTGCACGAGCTCGCGGGTCAGCGTCCGCATCGTGTCGTAGTCCGCGTACGCCTGGTACGCCTCGAGCATCGTGAACTCGGGGTTGTGCGTGGCGTCGACGCCTTCGTTGCGGAAGTTGCGGTTGAGCTCGAAGACGCGCTCGACGCCCGCCACGCACAGCCGCTTGAGGTACAGCTCGGGCGCGATGCGCAGGTACATCCGCATGTCGTAGGCGTTGATGTGGGTGACGAACGGCCGGGCGTTGGCACCGCCGTGGACCGTCTGCAGCATCGGCGTCTCGACTTCGAGGTAGTCGGCGTGGTGCAGGCGTTCGCGCACCGCGCGGACGACGGTCGAGCGCAGCCGCAGCATGTTCGTCGAGTCCGGGTTGACCGCCAGGTCGAGGTAGCGCTGGCGGACCCGCGTCTCCGGGTCGGTGAGGCCCTTCCGCTTGTCCGGCAACGGGTGCAGGCACTTCGCGGTGACCGTCCACTCGTCGACGAGCACCGAGAGCTCGCCCCGCTTGGACGTCACGACCTGGCCGGCGACGCCGACGTGGTCGCCGAGGTCGACGCCGGTGCGCCAGCGGTCGAGGTCCAGCTCGCCCGCCTCCAGCATCAGCTGGATCTCGCCGCTGAAGTCCTTGACCCGGGCGAAGCACAGGCCACCGAGGATGCGCAGGTTCAGCACCCGCCCGGCGATCCGGACCCGGTGCCCGGTGGTGGTGTCCGGGGCCAGGCCGGCGAACTTCCGGACGACGTCGCCGATGTGGTCCTCGCGCCGGAACCCGACCGGGTACGGGTCGATGCCCGCCTCGCGCAGCTTGTCGAGCTTGGCGATGCGGACGCGGACCTGCTCGGGCCGCCGCACGGTCTTCGGGGCCGGTGCCGCCGCCGACTCCTCGATCTCCCTGACCCGGGCGACGAACTCCGGGCTGACCGTCTCCAGCCGCAGCGACCGCGCCCGTCCGGTCGGGACGAACCCTTCGAGCGCGCCCGCCACGATGCCCACGCGCGGCAGCCGCCGGGCCGAGGAGTAGCAGAGGAACCGCGGCTCCCAGTCCGGCCCGTACTTGGCGTTGGACCGGTACAGCGACTCCAGCTGGAAGAACCGGGAGAACACGCTCAGGATCCCGCGCCAGGCCCGCAGCACCGGGCCCGCGCCGATCCGCTCGCCCTCGGAGAACACCGCGCGGAACATCGCGAAGTTGAGCGAAATCCGCTGCGCGCCGAGGTGCTGCGCGGCCGCGACGGTCTCGGCGATCATGTACTCGTTGAGGCCGTTCTCGGCGTCGCGGTCGCGGCGCATGAGGTCCAGCGAGAGCCCGCGGCGGCCCCACGGGACGAAGGACAGCAGCCCGCGCAGGTCGCCGTGGGCGTCGTAGGCCTCGACCATCACGCTGCGGCCGTCACTGGCGTCGCCGAGGCGGCCCAGCGCCATCGAGAAGCCGCGCTCGGTCTCCGCGCCGCGCCAGGCCTGGGCCCGCCAGAGCAGTTCGGTCATCTCGGCGTCGGGGATCTCGCCGTGGCGGCGCACGCGCGAGGTGTACCCGGCCCGCTGGATGCGCTTGACGGCCTGGCGCACCGACCGCCGCTCCGGCCCGGCCAGGCTGAACTCGCGGACGTCGAGCACGGCTTCGTCGCCGATCTCCAGCGCGCGCAGGCCCGCCCCGGTGTACGCCTTCGCGCCGCGCTCGCTCGCCCCGAGCACGCCCGGGGTCCAGCCGTACGTGCGCGTCTCGTCGAGCCACGCGCGGACCGCGTCGGGCCAGGCCTCCGGGTCGCCGACCGGGTCGGCGCTGGCGACGCTGGTGCCGCCGAGGACGCGGTAGGTGACCGCCGCGCGGCCGTTCGGCGCGAAGACGACGCTCTTGTCGCGCCGGGTGGCGAAGTAGCCGAGGGAGTCGTCCTCGCCGTGCTCGGCGAGCAGCCGGCGCAGGCGGAGCTCGTCTTCGTCGGTGCGCAGGGCACGGCTGCGCACCCCGCGGAAGAGCAGGTACAGCGCCGCGGTGGCGACCGCGGTCGCGCTGAGGTCGAGGAAGAGGTCCAGCCAGCCGGGGCCCTCGCCGACGCCGATCCGGCGCAGCTGCAGGTTCTCACCGGTGGCGTGGTTGACGACCCAGGCGAAGCGCTCCCACGTGTCGCCCAGGTGGCCGGGGAACGCCTCGGCGAGCCCCCAGCCGACCAGGATGACCACGGCGAAACCGCCGAAGAGCATGCTCAGGCCGTCACGCCAGGCGCTCGGCGCGAGCCGGGCCGGGAACGCCGGGCGCAGCGCGAGCAGCAACACGATCAGGCCGATCGAAACGACGTCGGCGAGGGTCAGCACCCACAGCTGGGCGGGGATGTGCCGGACCTGCTTGGGACCGAGCGTCAGCAGTTCGGGTGACCACAGCAGCGTCGCCTGCAGCCCCAGGGTGAGCAGCAGGCCGCCGACCTGGAACAGCACCAGCGTGTACAGCGCGGCCTTCTTGCGGCGGCGCAGGGCGCCCCCGAGCACGACCAGCAGCAGCACCATGACCAGGCTCTCGCTGGTCGGCACGCTCAGTCCGGAGAAGGCCATGTCGATGCCGTTGAGCAGGCGGCCGTGCGCGCCGCCGGTCAGCAGCAGGATCACCGAGAACACCGCGGCCAGCTGGACCACGGTCGCGACGATGCCGCCCGCCTTCGCCTTCCAGGCGGGGAGGCGACGGCGCGAGCTCGCGAGGTTTCCCATGGGTGGTTTCGTCGCCTTTCACGGCCGATCGGTGGTCATGCCCTCTTCTTGACGTAAGTGAACCCGCCTTGGTTGTCCCCGGACATCAACCTGAAGGCTGACGGGCCGTCGTCCTCGGGGGTGTGAAGCTGGTCGCAGGCGGTTGGGACCGGTACCGGGCCGTGTCACTCTGTGAGACGCCTCTGCTCCACGACCCGGGGACCTCACCGAGGCCTCGAGGGAAGGACGGTCGACGACGATGTCTGCCAGCGCCGAAGAACCCGCCCCCTACGGCACCGGACCCGCCGCCAAGCCGGCGCCGGGCCGGAAGGTCCGCGTCCACCACCTGCGTGAGCTCAAGGAACGCGGCGAACCGTGGCCCATGCTCACCGCCTACGACATGTACACCGCCGCGCTGTTCGACGAGGCCGGGATCCCCGTGCTGCTCGTCGGCGACTCCGCGGCCAACAACGTCTTCGGCTACGACACCTCGCTGCCGGTGACGGTCGACGAGCTGCTGCCGCTGGTCCGGGCGGTCACCCGGTCGGTCAAGCGGGCCCTCGTGGTCGCCGACCTGCCGTTCGGCTCCTACCAGCTCTCGCCGCAGCAGGCGCTGGAAACCTCGGTGCGGTTCATGAAAGAGGGCCGCGCGCACGCCGTCAAGCTCGAAGGCGGACGGCGGTTCGCCGCGCACGTCGAGGCGCTGACCTCGGCCGGCGTGCCGGTGATGGGCCACATCGGCTTCACCCCGCAGAGTGAACACAACCTCGGCGGCTACCGGGTGCAGGGGCGCGGCGAAGCGGCGGACGTGCTGCTCGCCGACGCGCTGGCGCTGCAGGAGGCCGGGGCGTTCGCGGTGGTGATGGAGATGGTGCCCGCCGAGGCCGCCAAGCGCGTCACGGCGGAGCTGAAGATCCCGACGGTCGGCATCGGCGCCGGCCCGGACTGCGACGCGCAGGTGCTCGTCTGGCAGGACATGGCCGGGCTGCGGCGGGGCAAGGCGCCGCGGTTCGTCAAGCGCTACGCCGACGTCGCCACGGTGCTGCAGGACGCGGCCACGGCGTTCGCCGAGGACGTCCGGCGCGGGGAGTTCCCGGCGCCGGAGCACGCGTTCCACGACTGAGCGCGTCACCGGCGCTTGAACCGTTCCGCGAGCGCCGGGTCGTTCTCCCACCACAGGCCGGTCGGCGGCGCCTCGTCCAGCTGGCCGTCGATCTGCTTAGCCCGCCGTTCGTCGTCGCGGGCCCACCGCACGAACAACGCGACGACGAACGGCAGGCCGGCGACGTCGCCGCCGATCCACAGCACGCCCGCGCCGATGATCTGGTCGGTCCGCGGGTCGGGGCCCCACCCGGGGTGCGCGGCCGCGTAGTGCGCCGGGGCGAGCAGCGGCCCGAGCCACAGGACCAGGCCGAGCGCGCCGTCGAAGATCACCTCGGCGAAGGCGATCCACACCGAGACCAGGTGCGGGTCCTCCCGGGGTGTCGGGTCGAGGCCCAGTCGCGTCCAGAAGTACGTGAAGCCTGCCAGCAGGAGCACCAGCCGGACCAGGCCGTCGACGACGGCCGAGCGCAGTGTGAGGTCGTACAGCGGGGTCAGGTAGAGCACGAGCACCGGGGCGATCAGGACGACCGTGACGACCGGCGGGAACGTCAGCGCGCGGGCCAGCGGACCGCGGCCGTGCCGGCGCAGCCATCCCGCTCGCGGGAAGCCGGCCAGCAGCAGCCGGATGGGCGAGCCCAGCGCCAGCAGCAGCGGCGTGATCATCAGCAGCGTGACCGTCTGGACCGCACGGACCCAGAAGAACGTCCGGTCGTAAACCGCCAGGGGCGAGCAGGTGACCACCAGGACGGTCGCGAGCCCGGCGAGGAACGCCGTGGTGCGGCCCGGTGGCCAGCCGCGGCCGCGGGCGCCGAGGACGTACAGCGTGCCCGCGGCGAGCACGCCGAGGACCGCCGGAGCGTCGAACGTCAGCGGCATGTCAGACCGCGAAGAAGAGCAAGCTGCCGATTCCGGCGACCACGCAGTAAATGGCGAACGGGGTCAGCGTGCGGGTCTCGAAGTACCCGGTGAGGAACCGGACGGAAATGTACGAAGCGACCCCGGCGACGACGCTGCCGACGAGCGCGGGGCCGAGCGAAGCGTGGTTTTCGGGTGCGAACAGCGTCGGCATCTTCAGCACGCCCGCGGCGAGGATCACCGGTGTGGCGAGCAGGAACGCGAACCGCGCCGCGTCCTCGTGGCCCAGCCCGCGGCGCAGGCCGGCGACCATCGTGATGCCCGAGCGGCTGATGCCCGGCAGCAGCGCGAGGATCTGCGCGGCGCCGATCAGCACCGCCTCGCCGACGCGCAGCTTCGCCAGCCGGACGTCGGTCGCCTCCTCGACGCTGATCGCCCGCATCACCATGGTGTCTTCGGCCGAAAAGTCCACTGTGTCCTCTTCCGCAGCGGCCTTGCTCGGCCGGGAGAACTTCTCGGCCGCGTAGAGGACACCGCCGTTGAGCGCGAGGAAGATCGCCGCCGGCACCGGCTTGCCGAGGTGGTCGCGCAGCAGGCCCTCGAAGAGCAGGCCGGCCAGCCCGACCGGGATGGTGGCGAGCACCAGCAGCCACGCGAGCCGCTGGTCCGGCGTGCGCACTTCGCGGTGGCGGATCGAGGTCCACAGGCCGCCGATGATCCGCACCCAGTCCTTGCGGAAGAACAGGACCAGCGCGAGCGCGGTGGCGACGTGCATCGCCACCAGCACCGCGAGGTACGGCGAGTCCTTCCCGATGCTCAGGTCCCGCTGCCACGAGCCGCCGAGCCAGGCCGGCAGCAGGATGCTGTGGCCGAGACTGGACACCGGAAACAATTCCGACACCCCCTGCAGTGCCCCGACGACAATTGCCTCGAAATAGGTCACCGCAGACATTCCGTACCCCTTTTTGCCGAATCCCGACACCGGAAAGTACCCGCTCTTTCGTTAGCCCCCGGCAAGGGGGACGAGCGCACTCAGCGTCGTCACAGCTGACGTTCACATCCATGAACATCAATCATGTTCTTGACTGGTGTTCGACTCGTGGCTTAGCGTTTAGCCCGTCGCCGCCACGACGAACTTCGCACCCTCGACGAGGAGGACCGAAATGCGTGAGCGGACTGTCCGACCCGGCTGAGGCCCCCCGAACCGGGGACCCGCTCAGCCCGGCGGCGGGGGCGGGTCCCCACCTTTCTTGGCCGTCGTCCCGGCGCCCGGCGGCGAGGCGTCGGGACGACGGCCAAGGCTCTACGGCACAGTGTTTCGCATGGACGAGCTGTACCCGCCGATCGCCCCGCGTGCCGAAGGGTTCCTGGAAACCGGAGACGGGCACCGGATCCGGTGCCAGGAGGCGGGCAACCCGGCCGGGAAGCCGGTCGTGGTGCTGCACGGCGGCCCGGGCAGCGGGATCGCCCCGATGGCGCGGCGGCACTTCGACCCGGCGGCCTACCGGATCGTCCTGTTCGACCAGCGCGGCTCGGGCCGGTCGACTCCGGACGCCGGCGACCTCACCGCGAACACGCTGTGGCACCTGGTCGCCGACATGGAACTGCTGCGCGAACGGCTCGGCATCGAGCGCTGGCAGGTCTTCGGCGGTTCCTGGGGCGCCACGCTGGCCCTCGCCTACGCCGAGACGCACCCTTCACGCGTCAGCGAAATCATCCTGCGGGGCGTGTTCACCGTGCGGCAGAGCGAGCTGGACTGGATCTACCGCGGTGGCGCGGCGCACCTCTTCCCGCGCGAGTGGGAGGCGTTCCTCGCGCCGCTCCCGGCGGAGCTGCGGGCCGACCCGCTGGCCGGGTACGCGGTGCTGCTGGACGACCCGGCCGAGGAGGTCCGCCACCGCGCGGCGGTCGCGTGGAGCACCTGGGAGGGCGCAACGGTCTCGGTGGTCCCCCAGGAGTCGTTCGTCCGCCAGTACGCCGATCCGGCGTTCGCGCTGACGTTCGCGCGGCTCGCCGTCCACTACTTCACGCGGGGCGCCTGGCTCGACGACGGGCAGCTGATCCGCGACGCGGGCAAGCTCGCGGACATCCCGGGCGTGATCGTCCAGGGCCGCTACGACACGGTGTGCCCGCCGGTCACCGCCTACGAGCTGCACCGGGCGTGGCCCGGTTCGGAGCTGAAGCTGATCGAGGGCGCCGGGCACGCGGTGACCGACCCCGGCGTGCTGGCCGCGCTGCGGGCGGCGACGGACTCATTCCGCGAGTAGCACCGCGAACACCCGCTCCAGCTTGCGCCGCACCACCTCTTCGTCCGCCCCGTTCAGCGCGGTGCTGCCGAGGAGCGTGCGCATCACCCAGAACCCGGCGATGACCGACAGGGCCAGCGCCGGGCCCGGCTGCTCCCGGCCGGGAAGCAGGTCGGCCAGGTGCTTCTCGACGTGCCGCTCGATGCCCGCCCGCAGGATTTCGGCGGCCCGCGGGTTGGGGGCCGACCGCAGCATCAGCAGGAACGGTTCGAGCCGCCCGGCCTCCGGCGCGGTCCGGCGCACGAGCGAGGCCGCGAGGTCGGCGGCGAGGGTCTCCGGGTCGCCGGTGAGCACGGTCCGCTCGGCCATCGCCGCTTCGACGACCTCGGCGAAGAGCCCTTCCTTCGAGCCGAAGTAGCGGTTGACCAGCATCGCCGTGACCCCGGCGGACTCGGCGATCTCGCGCACGCCGACACCGTCGTAGCCGGCCCGGGTGAACGCTTCGAGCGCGGAGGCCAGGATCGCTTCCCGGGTCGCGGCGGCGTTGCGGGGTCTCATGTATACGAGTGTAGACTTACACTAAGTCTACAGGTGTATACCTCCACGGAAGGTGCTTCATGGATCTCGGAATCGCGGGTAAGCGGGCGCTGGTCACCGGTTCGAGCGCCGGTCTCGGCGAGGCGATCGCGCGGCTGCTGGCCGCCGAAGGCGCGGCCGTGGTCGTCCACGGCCGGAACGCGGCCCGGACGGAGAAGGTGGCGGCGGAGATCGGCGCAGCCGGGGTCGCCCTTGGCGATTTGTCGACCGGCTCCGGAGCGGACGCGGTCGCCGAGGCGGCGGGCGACGTCGACATCCTGGTCAACAACGCCGGCGCGTACGACCACCTCGGCTGGACCGACGCGACGGCGGAGGACTGGGCCGCGATGTACGAGGCGAACGTCGTCTCGGCGGTCCGGATGATCCACCGGTGCGTGCCGGGCATGCGCGAGCGCGGCTGGGGCCGGGTGGTCCAGATCGGCGGCGGCCTGGCGATCCAGCCGCTGGCGATGCAGCCGCACTACACGGCGACGCTGGCCGCGCGGCACAACCTGGCGGTGTCACTGGCCAGGGACCTGGCCGGCACCGGCGTGACGTCGAACGTGGTCTCCCCCGGCGCGATCCTGGTGGACTCGGTCCGTGAGCTGCTGACGTCGATCGCCCCGGCCCACGGCTGGGGCACGGAATGGGCGGAGATCGAGCACGCCGCGGCCCGCGACCTGGTGCCCAACGACGTCGGACGGCTGGGCCGTCCCGAGGAGATCGCGGCCGCGGTCGGCTACCTGGTCAGCCCGGCGGCGGCGTACGTGAGCGGCGCGACGATCCGCGTGGACGGCGGCACCATCCGGTCGGTGCACTAGAGCCGGCCGCCCGATGCCGTGTCGCCCGAGAGGCGTTGGGCCAGGTACACCGGGACCGTCGACGCCACGATCAGGACCGCCGCCACCACGTTGACGATCGGTGCCTGGTTCGGCCGGAACAGGTTGTTGTAGATCCAGATCGGCAGCGTCTCCATGCCGGTGCCGAGGGTGAACGTCGTCACGATGATCTCGTCGAACGACAGCGCGAACGCCAGCAGGCCGCCCGCCAGCAACGCCGAGCGCAGCATCGGGAACGTCACCAGGCGGAACGTCGTGAACCCGGTCGCGCCGAGGTCCATCGACGCCTCCTCCAGGTTGCCGCCCATCCGCCGCAGCCGTGCCACGACGTTGTTGAACACCACCACGATGCAGAAGGTCGCGTGCGCGATGATCGCCGTCAGCAGACCCAGATCGATGCCGAGGATCGTGCGGAACGCGTTGTTCAGCGCAATGCCCGTGACGATCCCCGGCAGCGCGATCGGCAGGATGATCAGCAGCGAGACCGGGTTGCGCCCGAAGAACCGGTAGCGCTGCAACGCGAACGCCGCCATCGTGCCGAGCACCAGCGCGATCGCCGTCGCCGCCAGTCCGGCCTCGACGCTCGTCCACAGCGCGTGCAGCGCGCCTTCGTTGGCCGCCGCGCGGCTCCACCACTCCAGGGTGAACCGGGTCGGCGGGAAACCGAACGTGGTGTCCGCGTTGAACGAGTTGAGCAGCACCACCACCAGCGGGAAGTAGATCACCGCAAGGCCGAGCCCCAGCGCCGTCCACAGCAGCTTGCGCACGAGAGCTCCTAGAGGTTGTCCAGCGCGCCGGTGCGGCGCACCGCGGCCAGGTACACCAGCATGATCACGACCGGCACGGTCGCCACCGTCGCCGCGAACGGGAGGTTGTTGGCCGCGCCGATGTTGTCGTAGACGACGTTGCCGAGCATCTGGGACGTGCCGCCGACGATCTTCACCGCGATGTAGTCGCCGAGTGACAGCGAAAACGTGAAGATCGAGCCCGCCACGATCGCCGGGAAGGTCAGCGGCAGGATCACCGAGCGGAACGTCCGCAGCGAGCGGGCGCCCAGGTCACCGGAGGCGTCCACCAGGGAATCCGGCAGCCGGTCGAGGCCCGCGTAGATCGGGAGGATCATGTACGGCAGCCAGAGGTAGGACAGCGTCATGATGGTGGCCGTCACGCCGTAGCCGGGCGAAAGCCAGCTCAAAGCGCCGTTGCCGGACAACATCGAGCGCCACGCGTACGCCTTCACCAGGTAGCTCGCCCACAGCGGGGTCATCACGGCGATCACCAGGATCCGCTGCGCCCGCGGCGAGGCGAGCTTGGCCATCGCGTAGGCCATCGGGAACGCGATGACGGCGTCGATCACCGTCACCAGCGCGGCGATCCCGACCGTGCGGAAGGTGATCGTGCGGTACACCGCGTCGGTGAACAGCGTCTTGAAGTTGTCCAGCGACCACTCGATGACAACCTGGCCGGTGAAGGCGTCGGTGTGCCAGAACGCCGTGACGAACAGCGCGGCGAGCGCGCCAAGGTAGGCCAGGCCGAGCCACAGCAGCGGCGCCGAGAGCAGGAAACCCAGGCGCAGCCGGGGTTTCCGGTAGAAGAAGGCCGAAACGGCGGTCATCGTGCCTCGCAGGAGCAGGTCCGGGAGCGGCGGGCGGAGTGGGGGGACACAGCCCGCCGCTCCCGGAGTTCGGGTCGCCGAGCCGGCCCGAAAGCAGGCGGATACGAACGGGAGCTAACCGCTCACCGGAACGTTGTTCCGCCGTGGCTGCCGGTCGGATCGGCGACAATGGGCAGAGTCAGCCCTTGATTTCGGTCCAGGCCTTGGTCCACTCGCCGTAGTCCTTGCACTTGACGTCCGTGCGGCCGTCGAGGCACTGCGGGATCGGCGTGGTCCAGTAGGCGATCTTCGCCGCGTACCCGGCGTCGCCGGCGTGGTAAATGTCGCAGAGCGTCTTGTCCGTCATCTCCGCGCACGCCTTCGTGTTCGCCGGCGCTTCGCCGAAGTACTCGGCGACCTGGGCGTTGACCTTCGGGCTGATGATGTAGTCGAGCCACTTGTACGCGCACGTCTTGTGCGCCGACTTCGCCGCCACCATCCAGGTGTCCGACCACCCGGTCGCGCCTTCGCTGGGCACGGCGGACTCGAGCGGCGCGCCTTCGCCCTTGGTCAGGTTGACCGTGACCTGCCAGGCGGTCCCGACGACGGCGTCGCCGTTCTTCAGCGCCTGCGACTCCTTGAGGTAGTCCGACCAGTACTCGCTGACCAGCGGCCGCTGCTGCTTCAGCAGATCGACCGCGGCGGTGAACTGCTTGTCGTCCAGGGCGTACGGGTTCTTGATGCCCAGGTCCGGCTGGTGCGCCTGCAGGTACAGCGCGGCGTCGGCGATGTAGATCGGCGAGTCGTAGGCGATCACCTTGCCCTTGTAGGGCGAGTTCGCGTCGAACATGACCGACCACGAGTTCGGCGCCGGCGTCACCTTGTCGGTGCGCCAGGTCAGCAGGTTCGCGCCCCAGCCGTGCGGGATACCGTAGGCCGTGCCGCCCACGCTGTTCCACGACTTGTCCTTGAGGAACGGCTGGACGTCGGCGTAGTTCGGCACCAGCGCGGTGTTCACCGGCTCGGCGTCCCCGGAGGCGACCAGCCGCAGCGACGCGTCACCGGAGGCGGACACGACATCGTATTGGCCGGTCTTCATCAGCGTGACGGCCTCGTCGGACGTCCCGAACGGCTTGACGTTGACCTTGCAGCCGGTCTGCTGCTCGAACGGCGTGACCCAGTTGACCTTCGGGTCGTTGGAGCCGTTCTCCGCGTACCCCGGCCAGGCCAGCACGTTCAGCTGGCCTTCCGGCTGCCCGAGCGCCTTGAGCGCTTCGAGCTTCGGCGGGGTGAACCCCTGCGCGCCGGGCGGCGCGGACGAACTCGTGCCCGACGTGCCACATGCAGCCAACAGCAGGCTAGCGCCGAGCATCCCGGCAAGCCGCGTCTTCCTGTTCTTCATGGCAACCCTTCCGAAGGGACTACTGGACCTGGAAGCTGTGTTCGTTCCGCCAGCTCAGCCGGACGCGGCCGTCCGCGAGGACGCCGTCGGTGTTCTGCCGCACCACCGAAAGCCGGCCGCCGGCGTCGAGGGCGACCGAGTACCGCACGGTCGCCCCGGCGTAGACGACGTCGGTGACCGTGCCGGTCGCGCTGGTGTCCCCGGCCGCGGCGGGCTCGGACAGGTCGGCGTCGATGCGGATCTTCTCCGGCCGGATGCTGAACAGCCCCGGCCGCCCGATGACGCTCTCGGCACCGCGGCCGCCGAGCAGGTTCGACGTCCCGACGAACCCGGCGACGAACGCGCTCGCGGGCCGTTCGTAGACCTCTTCGGGCGGGCCGACCTGCTCGATCTTCCCGTCGTTGAACACCGCGATCCGGTCGCTCATGGTGAGCGCTTCGTCCTGGTCGTGGGTGACGAAGACGAACGTGATGCCGACGTCCCGCTGGATCTGCTTGAGCTCCAGCTGCATCGCCTGCCGCAGCTTGAGGTCGAGTGCACCGAGCGGTTCGTCGAGCAGCAGCACCTTGGGCCGGTTGACCAGCGCGCGGGCGAGGGCGACGCGCTGGCGCTGGCCGCCGGACAGCTGCGCGGGCTTGCGCGAGCCGTAGTCCTCCAGCCGCACGGTCTTCAGCGCTTCGAGCGCGCGCTCCCGGCGTTGCTGCTTCGGGACGCGCTTGACGCGCAGGCCGTACTCGACGTTCTGCTGCACGCTCATGTGCGGGAACAGCGCGTAGTCCTGGAACACCGTGTTGACGTCCCGCTCGAACGGCGCCAGCCGGCTGACGTCGTGGCCGTCGAGCTCGATCGTGCCCTCGGTGGGCAGCTCGAACCCGGCGATCATGCGCAGCACCGTGGTCTTGCCGGAGCCGGACGGGCCGAGCATCGAGAAGAACTCGCCCGGCGGGATGTCGAGGTCGACGCCGTCGACCGCGTGGACGTCACCGAAGTGCTTGCGCAGCCCGGAAAGCCGGATGGCCGGGCCGGTGCTTTCCGGCGCCGCGGGCTCTTCCCGGGACTCGGTGGTGGGTGCTTGGTTCGGCACGGCCAGCCTCACAGTGCGCTCATCACGTGCTTGACGCGCGTGTAGTCCTCGAGGCCGTAGAGGGAGAGGTCCTTGCCGTAGCCGGACTTCTTGAACCCGCCGTGCGGCATCTCGGCGACCAGGGGGATGTGCGTGTTGATCCAGACGCAGCCGAAGTCGAGCTTCGCGGCGGCGCGCATGGCCCGCTGGTGGTCGCGGGTCCAGACCGACGACGCGAGGCCGTACTGCACGGCGTTCGCGGCCTTGAGCGCTTCGGCTTCGTCGGAGAACCGCTGGACGGTGATGACCGGGCCGAAGATCTCGTTCTGGCTGATCTCGTCGTCCTGGCGGACGCCGGAGACCACGGTGGCTTCGTAGAAGTAACCTTCCTCGCCGACCCGGTGCCCGCCACAGTGGACGGTCGCGTGCCCGGGCAGCCGGTCGATGAACCCGGCCACCCGTTCGAGCTGGGTGGCGTTGTTGAGCGGGCCGTAGGCGACGTCTTCGTCGTCCGGCCGTCCGGTCTTCGTGGTCTCGGCCTGCCGGGTGAGCGCGGCGACGAAGGTGTCGTGCACGTCGTCGGCGACCAGCACGCGGGTGGCGGCGGTGCAGTCCTGGCCGCCGTTGAAGTACCCCGCGACGGCGATGGCTTCGGCGGCGGCTTCGAGGTCGGCGTCGCCGAAGACGATGACCGGTGCCTTGCCGCCGAGTTCGAGGTGCACGCGCTTGACGTCGGTGGCGGCCGACTTCGCGACCTCGATGCCCGCCCGGACCGAGCCGGTGATCGACACCATCGCCGGGATGTCGTGCTCGACCAGGGCGCGGCCGGTGTCGCGGTCACCGCAGACCACGTTGAACACGCCGGGCGGGAAGAACTCGCCGGCGATCTCGGCGAGCAGCAGCGTCGACGCCGGGGTGGTGTCGGAGGGCTTGAGCACGATCGTGTTCCCGGCGGCGAGGGCGGGCGCGATCTTCCAGATGGCCATCAGCAGCGGGTAGTTCCACGGCGTGACCTGCGCGCAGACGCCGACGGGTTCGCGGCGGACGAAGGAGGTGTGGCCCTCCATGTACTCACCGGCGGCACGGCCTTCGAGCACGCGCGCGGCTCCGGCGAAGAACCGGACCTGGTCGAGGATCATCGGGATCTCTTCGGCCATCGTCAGCGCGACCGGCTTGCCGGTGTTCGCGGACTCGGTCTTCACCAGCTCTTCGGCGCGGGCTTCGAGGGCGTCGGCCAGCTTGAGCAGCGCGAGCTGGCGCTGGGCCGGGGTCGTTTCGCGCCAGGTCTCGAACGCGGTCGCGGCGACCTGCAGCGCGTTGTCGACGTCTTCGGGCCCGGCGATCGGGGCGGTGCAGTAGGGGCGGCCGGTGACGGGGTCGGTGATCTCGGCCGTCCGGCCCGACTTGGACTCCACGTACGCGCCGCCGACGTAGTGCTTCAGCTCCTGCACGATCACTCCTCGGGTGCTGGCGGAAGCTAAAACATATAAGTCCATATGTAATAGGACAAGGGCATGGGGCAAGATTGGTGCGAACGGGTAGTCCGGTGCGGAGGAGCGAGGCGATGCGCAAGGGCATGTCGCACAGCGCGCGGTCCGCCATGTTCGCGCCGCTCGGCCAGGTCGGCCGGGCGGAGGCGGTGGCGGCGCGGCTGGTCGACGCCATCACGCTCGGCCTGCTCGCCGACTCCGAGCAACTGCCCAGCGAAGCCGACCTGGCCGCGCAGTTCGGCGTCTCGACCGTGACGGTCCGGGAAGCGCTGGTGGCCCTGCGGCAGCAGGGGCTGGTCGAAACGCGGCGGGGGCGCAGCGGCGGCAGCTTCGTCCGCGCGCCGGCCAACCCTCCCCCGGACGAGTGGCGTTCGCGGCTGCGCGAGGTGTCGTTGTCCGATCTGCGGGACGTCGGCGACCACTACCTCGCGATCGCCGGGGCCGCGGCCAAGCTCGCCGCCGAGCGCAGCTCGCCCGAGGACGTCGCCCGGCTGCGGCTGGCGACCGAGGACCTCCGCACGGCAGGCGGCATCGACTTCACCCGGGCGGAACGGCAGTTCCACCTGGAGGTGGCGGCGGCCGCGCAGTCACCGCGGCTGACGCACGAAGAGGTCCACCTGCAGAGCGAGCTGGGCGGGCTGCTGTGGCTGCCGCTCGGGCCGTCGGCGCCCTCGTGCGAGGAGCACGCGGCGATCACCGCGGCGATTTCCTCGGCCGACGGCGAACTGGCCCGCAAGCTGACGGAGGAGCACGTGCTGGCCGCCCTCGACCGGCTCGCGGACGTGCACCTCGGCCTGCTCGCCCCGTAAACTTCCGCTACTCCGCGCATCGAGGTGAGCACCGTGAACGACACCCGCACGCTGGCAGGCGACGAGGTCGTCGAGCAGGTTTCCGCGCTGGTGGAAGGCGTTTTCGAGCGGCTCAAGCCCCTGCTGGCGGCGGCCGAGTCGGTACTGGCGGAGGCGCCGTCCGCGGCGGGCCTGCACCGGATCCGCCCGCAGGTCACCGACGCGCTCGGCGGGCTGATCATCGGCGCGGGCTTCGTCAGCGCCCCGAACGTGCTCACCGACTCGGAGTTCGGCTTCGAGTGGTGGACGGGCTCGTCCGCGGAGCCGGCCCAGCTGTTCATCAGCCTCGACCCGGCGAGCCCGAACTTCCTGGACTACACCAGGCAGTCCTGGTTCACGGTCCCCCGCGACACCGGCCGGCGGCACATCAACGGGCCGTACGTGGATTACCTGTGCACCGACGAGTACACGCTGACGTTCACGATCCCGGTGTTCCGCGCCGGTTCGTTCGCCGGTGTCGTGGGCGCGGACGTCTACGTCCGCGAATTCGAGCGCGCGGTACGGCCGCGGCTGCGGTCACTCGGCCGCGGGGCGGCGTTGCTGAACGCGCAGGGGCGGGTGATCGTGTCGAACAGCGTCCGCCAGCCGACGGGGTCGTTGGTCCGCGAGGCGGACGTCCCGGCGTGGTGGTCGGCGGGGGCGGCGCCCGGACCGGAGCTGCGGCGGTGCGGTGATTCGCCGATCGTGCTGGTGACCGGGGCTCAGGGGCCACCCATCAGTGCGTAACCGACGTAGCAGCCGGGGGTGGCTTGGACGAGGACGGTCAGCGGCGTGGGCGCCGGCCGGGTGGTGAACACGGGGTGCGCTGTCCCGAAGAGGGTGGGCACCTCGCCGACCCGGGTGAGGTCGGCTTCCGGCGGCCCGCAGTGCGGCGCGGAGGTGCCGCACCAGCCGGCGCCCGCGCAGGTCGCTTCGCTGTGGTAATCGCGGCCCGCGTGGTGGATGCGGTACGGGAGCCCGTGGTCGGTCGGCAGGGCGTAGCCGAAGTGGTTGGCGGTCCAGGGCAGGAAGGCCAGGCCGCCTGCTGACAGGAGCAGGACCACGAGCGTCACCACAGCCAGCCGTTTGCCGGTCATGCAAAGGGGACGCGCGGAATGACACCGGCGTTGCCGGCTGCGCCACCGCGGTGAAACAGCCGGGGCGGCGCCGGCGACTACTGCCTACCGTCCCACGCGTTCGCGCCGACCCGGGAGATCGCCATGAGCACCGTGCTCACCGCAGTCCTCACGACCTTGCTCTCGAGCGGCGCGGTCCTGCTCGGAGTCGTGCTCACGATGCGCACCCAGCGGTTCGCCGCGGTGAGCACCGCACGCATGTCCCTCCTCGAAGGCCAGTCCGCTCGCCTGCGCGAGGCGCTCGCCGAGGAGCTGACCCTCACCTACCTCATCGAAAACGCCTACCGGCGCGCGATGGACACCGGCTCGCCTTGGCCGGGACCGATGGCGGAGAAGGTCGAACGGGAAGATCGGTTGTTCACCCTGGTACGCCTGCAGCTCGACGAGAGCCTGCCGCGGCACCGGAAGCTCCTCGACGCACTCGACCGGCTCCGGGAGCACAACGCGGAGGAGGTCTGGCTGACCCGCCGGAACGCGGTGATCACCGCGGTGAACGAAGCCCTCGCAGCGGACGTCGAGCGGATCCTCCGGCGCTAGGCGGGCGCCTGCAGCGCCACCCACAGCTCGGCCCGCACGCCCGGGGAGTCCAGGTCCCGCCCCAGCAGTTCCTGGGCCTTCGTGATCCGGTTCCGCAACGTGTGCCGGTGCACGCCCAGCCGGGCGGCCGCCACGTCCCAGTGGCCGTGGTGCTCCAGCCAGCAACGCAATGACTCCACCAAATCGCCTCGGCCGGTTTCGTCGTGGCTGCGCAGCGGGGCCAGCAGGCCGTGCGCGAACGCCTGGGCCACCACCGGCTCGATGAGGGACAGCAGGCCGCGGCCGGTGTGCTCGGCCGCCGAGACGAGGATCTTGCCCTCGGCCTCCGCCGCGCGGGCCGCCAGATCCGCCTGCTCCAGCCCGGCCGCGAAGTCGCCCGCCGAGACCGGGCCCGCCACCCCGCCGTGCAGGCCGCCGATCCGCAACGCCGCTTCGGCCACCGTGTCGACCACCGCTCCGGCACCGAAAACCGCCACCGACGCTCCCGAGCGGGCCGCGAACACCTCGTCCTCCAGTGCGTCGAGCAGCTTGCGCCGGGCCGCGGGCGGGCCGAGGAACACCAGCACCGACCACGGCGCCCGCGGCGGCTCGGCCCCGGTGGCCGCCAGCACCCGCAGCGCCAGCTCCGCCTGGCCGCCCGCCAGCAGTTCGAGCAGCCCGGTCCGCAACGCCTGCCGCGCCGTCGCCTGGGCGCGATCCTGTTCCAGGGCCAGGGAAAGCACCGAAACGGCGGTGTTGACGATGTGCCGTCCCGCGGTGTCGAGCGGCGCACCGACCGCGAGCACCCGCCGCGCGCTGGTGTCCAACGTCTGCAGCACGACTTCCCGGCCGTCGAGCGCCACCACCCGGGTGCCGGTGCGAAGCCGCTCGAGTTCCTCACGCAGCGAAGGGCCGTACGCGCGTGCGCTCGCCGGGGCCGCTTCGGTGACCGTGGTGCGCTCGAACAGCAGCGCCCAGCCGTCGACCAGCTTCGCCAGTTTGCGCAGCACCCCGGCCGGGCCGCCCTGGCCGACCGCCGTGCGGGTCAGTTCCTGTTGCGCGCGGCCGATCCGGACCGTCGTCGCGTACTCGTCCGCCGCCACCGCACGCGAAACCGCGCGGGTGATCGCGATGAACGGCGTCTTCCGCGGCACCTCCAGCACCGGCAGCCCCACCGCCGCCGCCGTCTCCACCAGCGAACGCGGGACGGACTCGTGGCTCAGCCCGACGCCGAAGCCGAGCCCCGCGACCCCCGCGTCGACCAGACGGCGGACGTAGGCAGGCGACGTCCCCTCGTCCAGCGCCAGGCCGGTGGTGAGCAGCAGCTCGCCGCCTTCGAGGAACGCCTGCGGGTCCGTCAGCTCGGTCGGGTGGACCCAGCCGATCGGGCGGTCGAGGACGTCTTCGCCGGTCAGCACCCGCAGCCCGAGCGGGCGCTCGGCGGCCAGCGCGGCCAGCGTGAGTGCCATAACGGCCAACTCTACGCGCCGAACTGTCCGGAACGGCCACCTGACGACCGCCCGGTAACCACTCATCCTGAGGACGTCCACCGACTTCCCAGGAGCACGCCGTGACCGCAAGCACCACCGCCGGGCCCCAGGCCCCGGCGCCCCGCCAGCGCAGGCTGCAGACCGAGATACCCGGCCCCGTCTCGCGCGAGCTGCAGCAGCGCCGCGCCGGCGCCGTCGCCGCCGGGGTCAGCTCGGTGTTGCCCGTCTACGTCACCTCCGCCAGCGGCGGCCTGCTCACCGACGCCGACGGCAACGTGCTGATCGACTTCGGCTCCGGCATCGCGGTGACCAACGTCGGGCACTCCGCGCCCGCCGTCGTCGACCGCGTCCGCAAGCAGGCCTGCTGGTTCACCCACACCTGCTTCATGGTCACGCCGTACGAGGGGTACGTCGAGGTCTGCGAGGCACTGGCCGAGCTGACCCCTGGCGACCACGCGAAGAAGTCGGTGCTGTTCAACTCCGGCGCCGAAGCCGTCGAGAACGCCGTGAAGATCGCGCGCACGGCAACCGGACGTCAGGCCGTCGTCGTGTTCGACCACGCCTACCACGGCCGCACCAACCTGACGATGGGCATGACCGCGAAGTCCATCCCCTACAAGCACGGCTTCGGCCCCTTCGCGCCCGAGATCTACCGGGTGCCGGGCTCGTACCCGTTCCGCGACGGCCTGTCCGGCCCGGAAGCCGCCGCGCTGGCCATCGACCGGATCGAGAAGCAGATCGGCGGCGACCAGGTCGCGGCGGTCGTGCTCGAACCGATCCAGGGCGAAGGCGGCTTCATCGAGCCCGCGCGCGGCTTCCTGCCCGCGATCGCGGCCTGGTGCCGCGAGAACGGCGTCGTGTACGTCGCCGACGAGGTCCAGACCGGGTTCTGCCGCACCGGTGCCTGGTTCGCCTCCACCGACGAGGACGTCGTCCCGGACCTGATCGCGACGGCCAAGGGCATCGCCGGCGGCCTGCCGCTGTCCGCGGTCACCGGCCGCGCCGAGCTGCTCGACGCGGTCCCGCCGGGCGGCCTCGGCGGCACGTACGGCGGCAACCCGATCGCGTGCGCCGCGGCGCTCGGCTCGATCGAGACGATGAAGACCGAAGACCTCGCGGCCTCGGCCAAGCGCATCGAAGGCGTCGTGCTGCCGCGGCTGCGGGCACTGGCTGCCGAAACCGGGGTGATCGGCGACGTCCGCGGGCGCGGCGCGATGCTGGCCGCGGAATTCGTCCGCCCCAGCACGTCCGAGCCCGACGCCGATCTCACCAAGCGCGTCGCGGCCGCCTGCCACCGCGCCGGGGTCGTGGTGCTGACCTGCGGCACCTACGGCAACGTCGTCCGGCTGCTGCCGCCGCTGTCGCTGTCCAACGACCTGCTCGACGAGGGCCTCTCCGTGCTGGAGCACGCGGTCCGGACGGAGGCCCGCGCATGACGTTCCCGTTCTGGGTCGCCGGGAAGCCGGTGACCGGCGGCGCGACCGCCGTCGTCCGTCACTCGTTCGACGGCTCCGAGGCCGGTTCGCACTTCGTGCCGTCGGAGTCGGACGTCGAGGCGGCGGTGCAGGCCGCGGCCGACGTCGCCGACGAGTTAGCGACGCTGCCCGCGCACGTCCGCGCGGGTGCGCTGGACCACGTGTCCCGATCGCTGGGTGAGCGGTCCGAAGAGATCGCTTCCTTGATCACGGCGGAGTCGGGCAAGCCGCTGAAGTGGGCGCGCGGCGAGGTGGGGCGCGCGGTGTCGACGTTCCGCTGGGCGGCCGAGGAGGCCCGCCGCTTCTCGGGCGAGCTCCAGCGGCTCGACACGGACCCGGGCGGCACCGGCCGGCTGGCCCTTATCCGGCGGGTGCCGCGCGGGCCGGTGCTGGGCATCACGCCGTTCAACTTCCCGCTGAACCTGGTGGCGCACAAGGTGGCGCCGGCGATCGCGGTGGGCGCGCCGATCGTGCTCAAGCCCGCGCCGGCAACGCCGCTGACGGCGCTGCTGCTGGGCGAAATCCTCGCTTCGGCGGGCCTCCCGGCCGGCTCGTGGTCGATCCTGCCGGTGGACAACGAGACGTCGTCGAAGCTGGTCGAGGACCCGCGGCTGCCGGTGGTGTCGTTCACCGGCTCGGTCCCGGTGGGCTGGGCGATCCGCGACCGCGTGCCCCGCAAGCACGTGGCACTGGAGCTGGGCGGCAACGGCGCGGTGCTCGTCTGTCCGGATTGGCCGGACCTGGACTTCGCGGCCCAGCGGATCGCGACGTTCGGGATGTACCAGGCCGGGCAGTCGTGCATTTCGGTGCAGCGGGTGTACGTCCACGACTCCGTTTACGACGCTCTGGCCTCGAAGGTGGTTTCGCAGGTGCGTGCTTTGGGGGTGGGTGACCCGCGCGCCGACGGTGTCGACGTCGGCCCGCTGATCAACCTGGACGCCGCCACGCGAGTGGAATCGTGGGTTTCCGCCGCGGTTTCTTCCGGCGCACGGGTGCTGACCGGCGGCGGCCGGTCGGGAGCCACGGTCGAGCCGACGGTGCTGGCGGACGTGCCGGAAGACGCGTCGGTGATGGCCGAGGAGGTGTTCGGCCCGGTGGTTTCGCTGGTCCGGGTGTCCTCGGTGGCCGAGGGGGTGGCGCGGATCAACGCGTCGCGTTTCGGGTTGCAGGCGGGCGTGTTCACGCGTGACGTCCCGACGGCGTTCGAGGTGTCGGCGGCGTTGAAGGTGGGCGGCGTGATCGTCGGGGACGTGCCGAGCTTCCGGGCGGACCAGATGCCGTACGGCGGGGTGAAGGACTCGGGTGTGGGGCGGGAAGGCCCGGCGGCGGCGATGGCGGACTTCACCGAGGAGCGCGTCACGGTCCTGACGGGGTTGACGCTCTAGGCGAGGCCGGGGACTGCGAGGCCGGTTTCGTAGGCGACGATCACCGCCTGGACCCGGTCTCGCAGGCCCAGCTTGCTCAGCAGGTTGCTCACGTGCGTCTTCACCGTGTGCTCGCTGACCACCAGCTCCGCGGCGATCTCCGCGTTCGACAGCCCGCGCGCGAGCATCGCCAGTGTCTGCCGTTCCCGCGCCGTCAGCTCCGCGAGCCGCTGCGGGGCCGGGACCGCCGGGCGGGCCGTGTACTGCGCGATCAGCCGCCGGGTCACCGAGGGCGCCAGCAGGGCGTCCCCGGCCGCGACCACCCGGACCGCCTGCACCAGGTCGTCGCGGCGGACGTCCTTGAGCAGGAAGCCGCTCGCGCCCGCCCGCAACGCTTCGTACACGTAATCGTCCTGGTCGAACGTCGTGAGCATCAGCACCTGGCAGGACGTCGACGCGCAGACGATCTTCGCCGCCTCGATGCCGTCCATCCGGGGCATCCGGATGTCGAGCAGCAGCACGTCCGGCGAATGGGCGCGGACCGCGTCGACCGCCTCGGCACCGTCCGCCGCCTCCGCGACGACCTCGATGTCGGGCTGCGCACCCAAGATCATCGCGAACCCGGCGCGCACCAGGTCCTGGTCGTCCGCGACGACCACCCGCACGGTCATGCCCGCGCCCCGAACCGCGCCCGGACGCGGAACCCCGGGCCGTCCGGGCGCGGCCCGGCCGTCACCTCGGCGCCGCACGCGGTGGCGCGTTCGCGGATGCCGATGAGGCCGTGCCCACCGGTGCCGGTGGCGGGACCGCCGCGGCCGTCGTCGGTGATCTCGAGGGTCAAGGTGCCGTCCTGCCAGTCGAGGCGGACCCCGGCGTGCCGGGCGTCCGCGTGCTTGACGATGTTGGTGAGAGCTTCCTGGGTGATGCGGTACGCGGCGACCTCGGCGTCCGGCATGAGCTCGCCCGGCTCCCCGGAGACCGAGAAAGCGATGTCCGTCCCCGCTCCGGACGCACCCGACACCAGCAGCGGCAGGTCCGCGAGCGTCGGCTGCGGGGCGGGCGAGCCGTCGTCGGTCTTGAGCACGGCGAGCATCCGGCGCAGCTGGGCCATCGCGTCCCGCCCCGCCGACGCGATCGCGTCGAAGGCCGCCTCGGCGCGGGCCGGATCGCCGGGCAGTGCCACCGGGCCCGCCTCTGCCTGCACGACCATGAGGCTGACCGCGTGGGACAGGATGTCGTGCATGTCCCGCGCGATCCGGGCGCGTTCCCGTTCCGCCGCCCGTGCGGCTTCGGCGAGCCGCTCGCGCTCCAGCCACTCGGCCCGCTCGCGGGACGCCACCGCGACCCGGCCGATCGCGTAGGCGGCGGCGAACAGGATCCCGCTGCGCAACGCCGTTTCCGACGACGCTGTGAGCAGGCTTCCGCCGACCGTGACCGCCAGGGCGGCGACCCGCGGCCACGGCGCCGACCGCACCGCGACCGTGTAGAGCGCGATCAGCACGCCGTACCAGACCGGCTGGGCCGGGACGTTCCCGGCGAAGTCGTAGGCCCAGGCGCCCACCAGGCCGGACAGCAGCACCGCGACCGGGAACCGCCGCCGCCACCCCAGGACTCCGGCCGCCGCCAGCACGACGACGACACCCCACGCGTGCCACGGGCCGCCGGCCGGGTTCGTGCGGGAGAAGAACGGCCACAGCCCGGCCACCGCCACGCCCGCGGCCAGCGCCACGTCGACACCCGCGGCGGGCAGCGCGCGCAGGCGGCGGGTCAGGGGTTGGAGAACCGGCGAGGCGGACACAGGACGTGATCCTGCCCGCTCCCCGGTTCCCGGGGCCCACCCGGTCATCCGCGCGCGGCCAGCGTCATCCCGGCGGCGACGATCTGCTGCGTGACCGGCGTCGGGTTGTCGCCGTTCTTGGCGTCGTTCGCGGTCAGGCCGTAGACGAGCCGCCGCTGGCCGTCGCGCGTGCCGCCGATCCCCGCGAGGTAGCCGTACCAGCCACCGCTCTTGCCCCAGACCTCGCCGACGCCGGGCAGCTTGAACCGCTGGAGGCCGGCCCCGAAACTCGCGGGCTTCCCGGAGACGTCCGGGACCGGCGGCACGGCGAACAGCTCCGGCTGGACCGACGGCGGCAGGAGCCGTCCGCCCAGCAGCGCCTCGGTGAAGACGTCGAGGTCCCGGGTCGTCGAGACGATGCTGCTGGAGGCCCAGCCGAACGACTGGTCCCAGCGCGTCACGTCCTGGACGGAGCCGTCGGTCATGACCTGGTAGCCGTGCACGTGCGGGCCGTGGAGCGCGGGGTCGTGGCCGGGCGCGGTGGTCCCGGTCAGGTGCAGCGGGCGCACGATCCGGTCCCGGACCTGGCTTTCGTAGCTGCGTCCGGTGACCTTCTCGACGAGCATCCCGGCGACGATGTACCCGATGTTGCGGTAGTGCTGCGCCGTGCCGGGCTCGAACTCCTTGGTGCCCTTGGCGAAGGCCGCCGCCACGTACTGCTCCGGCGTCCAGCGGTCGAACCGGTGCGCCACCACGTATTCGATGCTGTCGTCCTCGATGACGGGGCTCGGCAGGCCACTGGTGTAGTCCAGCAGCTGCCGGACGCTCACCGCGGGGTACCCGGCCGGCAGCAGGCCGGGCAGGTATTCCTGCACGGTGCCGTCCAGGGCGATGCGCTGCTCGGCGACCAGCTGCAGCACGACGACGGCGGTGAACACCTTGGTGACGCTGCCGATCCGGAACCGCGCGTCCGGGTCGACCCGCGCCCCGGTGCGGCGGTCGGCGACACCGGCGGTGCCCGTCCAGCAGCCGTCCGGGCCGGTCGCGCGGACCAGCGCCGCGTTGACGGCGTCGTTCGGCAGGCCCTTGATCGCCTGCTCGAGTGCGGTGGTGTCCAAGGGTTTCCGGGCCACGCAGGCGTGGCCGGGAGTCGTGGCGAACGCCGGTGCGGCGGTGCCCGCCAGCGCGAGGGCGAGCAGGGCAGCGGCGACGTGCTTGATCATGGTGAAGGCTCCTCGGTGGGTTCCGGTGCTGCCTTCGATCATGGTTTTCCGCGCCGCGCGGCGGATCGCCGGTGAGAGCGATTCCGCGGCTCACTCTCAGGGACTAGTCCAGTGCTTCCGTCAGCGCCGCGTGCGCCTCGACCAGCGACGGTCCGTACCACGTGAGGTGGCGGCCCGAGACCAGGACGTACCGCGCGTCCGGGAAGTGGTCCGGCCCGTCGTCGGCGGTGAACAGGTACGGCTCGTCCGGCAGCACCAGCAGGTCCGCGTCCGAGCTCAGGTGCGCCCGCAGCTCCTCCACGTCCGGCCGCGGGTAACGCTCCGCCGCCGTCGCGTACACGTTCGCCACGCCCACCCGGCGCAGCACGTCCCCGGCGAACGTGTCACGGCCCAGGACGATCCACGGCTTGCGCCACACCGGGACCACCGCGTGGAACCGCACCGGCCGGACCTCACGCCAGACCTGCTCCGCCTCGACCAGCCACTCCGGCTCGTCCAGCTCGTACGCCTGGGTCAGGATCCGGCGCAGCGAGCCCAGCGCGGCGGGCACCGAAGCCGCCGCGGCCATCACCCACACCGGGATTCCGTTGGCGCGCAGGCGTTCCACGTCCTCCGGGCGGTTCTCCTCCGCGTTGGCCAGCACCAGGTCCGGCGCCAGGTCGAGCACCCGGTCCAGCTTCGGGTACTTCGAGCCGCCCACCCGCGGGACGTCCAAAGCGGACGGGTGGGTGCAGTAGTCCGTGGCGCCTGCCAACCGCCCCGGCGCGCTGACCTCGACCGCTTCGGTCAGCGACGGCACGAGCGACACCACTCGCGAAGCCGGTCCGGACAGCGGCACCGGTTCGCCGAGGTCATCGACGAGGTGAGTCATGCGCGTTCGAACGACACCTTCCGCTTTTCGGCGTCGACCGCGGTCAGCCGGACCGCGATCCGCTCCCCCGCGGTCAGCCGCTCCCCCGCGCACTTCGCCATCACCGTCGGGTCCTCGACCAGGATCTCCGCCTTGTTCTCGTCCGCGCGCAGCACCACCGCGCTGAACTCGCCGCCGACGTGCTCGGCCAGCACCCAGGCCTCGACCTGGTCGATGCACGCCCGCTCGACCTTCGCGGCGAGCGTGTCCGACGCGCTCATCCGCTCCGGCACGTCCGCCAGCGCCGCGCGCACCCACTCCGGGACCTCGCGGCCGGCCGAGACGGCGAGGCAGATCTCCGTCGCGAACCGGTCGACCAGCCGCCGGATCGGCGCCGTGACGTGCGCGTACGCGCCGCCGATGCCGGCGTGCGTCGTCAGCGACGGCAGCTCGCCGTCGAACGCCGTGTAGCCCGCGCCGCGCAGCAGCCGGGTCGTGTCGGCGTAGAGGGCCATCGACGCCGGCTGGCCCGGGTCCAGTTTGGACAGGAACTCCGAAACGGTCGCCTCCGGCGCCCACGGGATGCCCAGCGCCTCGGCCGAGCGGCGCAGCCAGTCGACCGCCTCGGGCTCCGGGTCGGGCAGCGTGCGCAGGACGCCGATCCGCGCGTCGAGCATGATCCGCGCCGCGGCCATGCCGGTGAGCAGCGAGATCTCGGCGTTCCAGGCGTCGACGGCGGTGCGCGGGCGGCGGGCGAGCACCCAGCCGCCGTCCGGGTCGCCGGTGATCTCCTGCTCCGGCAGCTGCAGCTCGACGGCGCCGCGCCGGACGGCCAGCTCGCGCCGCCGCCTGCCCAGCTCGGGCAGCGCGGCCACCGACGGGTGCGGGTTCCCGGCGTCGAGCGCGGCCTGCACGGTCTCGTAGTCGAACTGCTCGGTGGACCGGACCAGCGCGCGGCGCACCCGGGTGGCCGTCGGCTCGCCGGCGTCGTCGGTCTCGATGGTCCAGAGCACCGCGGGCCGGACCTCGCCGGGCAGCAGGCTCGCCGCGCCCTCCGAGAGCACCGGCGGGTGCAGCGGGACGTTGCCGTCGGGCAGGTAGAGCGTCTGCCCGCGGCGGCGCGACTCGCGGTCGAGCGCGCCGCCGGGCGGGACGAACGCGGCGAGGTCGGCGATCGCGTAGTGCACGCGGAAGCCGTGCGCGGTCTTCTCGACGACCATCGCCTGGTCGAGGTCCTTGGCGCCGGGCGGGTCGATGGTGACCAGCGGCAGGTCCGTGGCGTCCTCGCGGGGGCCGGCGCTGGCCAGCGGGTCGAGGACCGCCGCCTCCGCCTCGGCCAGCACCTCGGGCCCGAACGACTCCGGCAGCGAAAACTCGGCACGCAGGGGGCCGAAGTCCCCGCCCGCCGAGTGTGTCCTGATCACGAGGGGAGGCACCCCCCAACCCTAACCCGCTCCGGGCCCGGAGATCGCCCGATCGGGCGCGGGCCGGTCGGGTGTACGTTTTCGGGGGTCGAAATGAAAACCGTCTTCATTCCCAGAAAGGGTCTCTCCTGTGAAGATCGCGTTCGTCGGCAAGGGCGGCAGCGGCAAGACCACGCTCTCGTCGCTGTTCGTCGCGCACCTCGCCGACGCCGGCCTGCCGGTGCTGGCCATCGACGCCGACATCAACCAGCACCTCGCGGTGGCGCTCGGCGCGACCGAGGAGGAAGCGCTCGCCTGGCCGACGCTGGGCGACAACATGACGCTGATCAAGGACTACCTGCGCGGCGACAACCCGCGGATCCCGGACGCGGCGTCGATGATCAAGACGACCCCGCCGGGCCGCGGGTCGAGGCTGGTCCGGCCGTTCGAGGACAACCCGGTGTTCGCGGCGTGCTTCCGCCAGCTGGGCGGCGTCCGGCTGGGCGTCACGGGGCAGTTCGACGAGGACGACCTCGGCGTCAAGTGCTACCACTCGAAGGTGGGAGCGGCGGAGCTGCTGCTGAACCACATGGTCGACGTCGACGGCGAGTACGTCGTGATGGACATGACGGCGGGCGCGGACGCGTTCGCCTCGGGGCTGTTCACCCGGTTCGACGTGACGTTCCTGGTGTGCGAGCCGACGGTCCGGAGCGTCGGGGTGTACCGCCAGTACGCGGACTACGCCCGCGACTTCGGCGTGCGGCTCGTGGTGGTGGGCAACAAGGTGACGGACGCGGAGGACGTCGAGTTCCTGCAGGACCAGGTCGGGCCGGCGCTGCTGGGGTGGCTTTCGGCGTCAGGGCACGTGCGCGCGGCCGAGCGCGGGAGGGCCCGGCCGATCGCCGAGCTGGAGCCGATCAACCTTTCGACGCTGGCCTCGATGCGCGCGGCAGTCGACGGCGAACAGCGCGATTGGGCCCGCTACCAGCGCCAGGCAGTCGAGTTCCACCTGCGCAACGCGGCGGCCTGGGCGGGCGCCGACCTCGCCGCGCAGGTGGACCCGGAGTTCGTGCTGAGCCCGCGGCTGACGGTCTAGTCGTCGTTCCAAGACGCGTCGGCGGCGTCGGCCTGCCTGGTGCGTTCCTTGGCGATGTCGAGGGCGCGCCGGGCGGTGGCCTCGTCCGGGTAGGGGCCGAGCAGATCGACGCTGCGGCTGCGTTCGAGGTGCTCGACCTGGTGGGTGCGGGTGTTGTAGTACCACCCCTGGTCCGGGTTCGGATCTTTCGACATGGACCTAGGTTCGCACCCCCGGCCGCGTTTTTCAGCGCTTGTAGCGGTACGGGATTTCGGTCGGCTGCCCGGTGGGGCCGAAGTCCTGCGGTTCTTCGGGGTCTTTCTGTTCGGTGAACTCGTCGAACCAGCCGCGCGGGGTACCGCGGGGAGGGGTCTCGGGTTCTTGGCGGCTGGGCTGCGGGAGAGGGGTGTCCCGGCCGGGGAAGACGGGGCGGGCGTTGGGGGCCGGAGGCGGGACGGGGGGCATGGTGCCGGGGCCGGGGAAGACCGGGCGGGCGGGGGCTGCGTGGCGGGTGGGGAAGGGCTGGGGGGTGGATTCCGGGCCGGGGAAGACGGGCTTGGAGCGAGGGGCGGCCGGGTTTTGGGAGCTGGAGCCGGGTGCGGCTGGGGCCTGCGCGGGAGCGGTGGGTGTGGCTGAGGCCGTGGCGCCCGATGCGGTCGGGGGACCAGCCGGCCCCTGCGTCGGCGCGGCGGGTGCCGCCGGGGAACCCTGAGCCGAAGCACCGGATGCGGCGGGGGAACCCAGCGCGCCTTGCGCGGGGTCACCGGGTGCGCCTGAGGGGCCTGCCGGGCTTTGGCCGGTTACCGGCGCATCGGAGGTCGCCGGGGAGAAGGCCGACCCCTGCGTCGGTGCGGCAGGAATCCCACCCTGCGAGGTGGCGACGCCCGGCTGGTGATTGAGAACCGGGCTCGGTGCCTGCGGGGTGCCTGGCACCGGAGGAAGGCCCTGAGCGGAGGTCGTGCCCTGCGGGGGTGCAGTGCTCGGTGTGGGGGCGCCGCCGTGGACCGGCGACGGTCCGGTGGGCTGCGCTGCATGGCTGCCGTGTGCGGGAACGGGTCCGGGACCGTTGCTGGGAGCCGGCAAGCCGGCGGGTCCCCAAGGCGGCCGGGGCAGGGAGGAGCCGCTCGTAGGAGGCTGCGCCTGTGACGAGCTCGACCCCGATTCCTCCCCCACGACCGCCGACGGCTGCGGAGCGTTGCCCGAGGGCGCAAGTGGCTGCGGCGTTTCACCGGTAGCTGCAGGCGGGAGCGCCGGCACGCCGGAAACCGCAGGTGGCTGGGTCACTTCGCTGGAAACCGCAGGCGGCGGGGCTGGCTCGCCGGAAACCGCAGGCTGGGGGGCTTCGCCAGGAGCCTGGAGCGGCTGTGCTGCCTCGCCCGAAGCCACAGGTGGCAGCGGCGCTTCCCTCGAAACCGCAGGCGGTACCGCCTCGCCCAAGCCCACAGGCTGGAGCGCTTCGCCGGACTCCGCGGACGGCTGTGCTGCCTCCCCCGAAACCGCACGCGGCAGCGCTGCCCCACCTGAAACCGCAGGTGGCAGCGGCCCTTCACCCGATATTGCGGGCGGCGCGGCTTCGCCCGGGACCGCGGGCGGCTGGGGCGGTGCGACTGGGACCGCAGGCCGCGGTGCGTCGCCCGAAACCGCAGGTGGCTGTGCCGCTTCGCCCGGGCCCGCGGGTGGCTGCGGTCCTTCGCTCGGCTGCGGAACCTCACCCAGGGCAGCAGCTAGCCGCGATGCCCCAGCCGAAACCGGGGGCTGCTGCGATGCTTCGCCCGGCGCCGTGGGCGGCTGCGGTGCCTCGTCCAGGGCTGTGGCTAGGCGCGATGCCTCACCGGGAGCCGCTGGCTGCGATGCCTCATCCGCAACTGCGGGCGGCTGCGGTGCGTCGCCCGAGGCCGCTGGGGGCTGCGGTGCCTCGCTGGAGGTGGCAGCCGGCTGGGGAACGGCATCCGGGGACGCCTGCGGTGGCGTGGGGTGCTGTGTGGTGGCCGGTGCTGGTGGTTGCGGCTCCGCCGGCCGGTGCTCGCCGCCCGTTGGGGGTGTCGGCTGGGTTGCGCTGGCGGGTGCTTGCGGCTCGATGTGCTGACGGGCTTCCGGGGCAGCGCTCGGCTGTGCGGCCTCGGCCGAGGTCGGCTGCGGCTGGGTGGTAGCCGGCGGCTGTGGGCCGGCTGGCGCTGCCAGAGCATCGCCGGAGGTCGGCTGCGGCTCGGCGGCGGTAGCTGGCGGCTGTGCTCCGGCCGGCGCTGCCAGCGCTTCACCTGGGGTCGGCTGCGGCTCGGCGCTAGCCAGCGGCTCGGCCGGCGGCTGCGGCTCGGCGGTAACCGGCGACTGCGCCCCGGCCGGCGCTTCACCGAAAGTCGGGCGCGGCTCGGCGCTGGCCAGCGGCTCGGCGGGCGGCTGCGGCTGCGGCTGCGGCTGCGGCTGCGGCTGCGGCTGCGGCTGCGGCTGCGGAACAGCCGACTGCACTTCCCGCGGCACGCTGGGCGGCCCCGACTGGAAGTCGGGTGCAACCGGGCTGGACCCGGTCGACTCCGTTCGCGCCTCCACCACCGAGGGCTCGACGGGGGCAGCCGCTGGCAGCGGGGGCGGCGCCTCGGGTTCGCCCGGAGCTGGGCGGCCTTCCGATGCTGCCGCAGCCGGGTCCGGCTCTCGCGGAGCTGGTTCAGCGACTTCCAGCTGGTCAGAGCCCAAATCAGGCAGTACCGAAGCAACGCCCGTCGGCTGGTTCGGACGGTCGATCGAGACCCCCGCTTCGGCCTCCCCACGCTCCGGTCCGGCCGATGGCGAGGCGAGCGTCTCCGGGCGTGCCCCCACCGTCGGGTCAGGCGCCGCATGGCGAGGTGACGATGGCGCCCTCACCGGTCCCGGCAAGTCCGACTCCGCCGTCACCGACCACTCCGGCTCCACGGGAGGTGAAGGAGGCGAGGCCGGCCCCCACGGCCCCGGTGGTGGCTGGGGCACCGTCCGCCACACCGGTGCCGGACCGATGTTCATCGGTGCCGGCGCCGACGGCGAAGCCGCCGTCGGGGGCGCCTGGCGGGCCGCCGGCTTCGGGATCGGGTCCAGGCACGACACCAGGACCGAGGTGTTCTCCGGGTCCGCTACCTTCCGGCCGCTGCGCTCGCGGTAGACCATCTCGCCGTCCGCGTCCATCTCGACCAGGTAGCCCGCCTCCGCCAGCTGTTCCTCGTCGAGGTCCGCCAGCTTCTCGTACCTCGATGGGACCACCCGGTAGATCGGCCACGCCAGCCCCGCGTGCTCCGCGTGGAACTGGGCCAGCAGCGCCGCCATCTGGTGCTGCCACGGCAGCGACATGCCCTCCGCCAGCGAACGCGGGAGCACCACGTACCCCGCGTCCACCCCCGGGTAGCCCTGCGCCAGCTGGTCGGCCAGCGGGGTGCTCGACACGGGACGGGCGCTCTGCCGGGGCGGCTGAGGCGCGCCGAACAGCGCCGCCGGGTCTCGGGGCTCGCCCGGTCCCGGCTTGCCCCTCCTGCCGAATTTGCGTCCCACGTGCTCATCCTCTGCCAGTACGCGGCCACCTGCTCGTGGAAGCGGCCGCGACGTCGGTGCGATCGGTGTCAGGCCTCGCAACCCATGCTAAACGCCGGGGCGGACCGCCTGCGGCACCAGTTCGCGCTCGTCGAACGAGAAGGCCCGGGTGTGCACCGGGACGCCGGTCTGCTGCGCCTCGACGATCTTGTTGTCCCCCAGGTACATCATCACGTGGTGGATCGACGACGGGTCCGACGGGTCGGTGGCGAGGAACAGCAGGTCGCCGGGCTGTGCGTCCCGGACCGGCAGGTACGCGCCGGCGTGGTACTGGTCGCGGGAGACGCGCGGCAGGATGATCCCCGCCGACTCGTACGCGCGCAGCATCAGGCCCGAACAGTCGTAGGAATCGGGTCCCGTGGCACCCCACACATACGGCTTCCCCTGCTCGCCCAGCGCGAAACTGATCGCCTGCCCCGCCGCCTGGCTCGGCGGCAGCAGCGCACCCAGCCCGGTGCCGCAGGCGACGACGTCGACGACCTGGCCGACCGTCTCCACCAGCGTCGCCGCCATCGGCTCCCACTTGTGGTAGCGGTCCGGGAAGCCCGAGCGCTCCACCGCCTGCGCCGCGTCGCCCGGGCGCTTGTTCTCCCAGTCCGGGACGGCCAGCAGCACGTCGTAGAACTTGTTGACCTCGTACGTCGGGTCGGTGACCTGGGCCACCGTGCCCCAGCCCATCGACGGGCGCATCTGGAAGATGCCCAGAGAGTCGCGGTCGCCGTAGGTCAGGTTGTGCAGCCCGGACTCGGTCATCCCGGCCTGGATCGCGACCTGCCACGCGCGCGGCGCCAGCGACCGCTGCTTGCCGAGCGAGATGATCAGCGCGACGATGCCGCGCTGCTCGTCGTCCAGCTTCGACGCGTCGACCGTGCCGCGGTCGCCCTGGCCGGGCTGAGTGGGCCCGACCGAGGCGTCGCAGCTCATCAGGTTGACGCCACGGGCCTGCGCCTGCTGGTTGTCGATCACGACCTTCGCGGCGACCGCGGTCACGACCAGTGCGCCGATCGCGACGAACACGACCAGCCCCAGCCACAACCCCAGGCGCCGCACGGTCAGCTCGCCTGGTCGTAGTCGGCGACCCGCCAGCCGGCGTTGGTGCTCACCACCGTGATGGCCAGCTTCGGCCCGTCGGTCGGGATGGTCAGCTGCACCGAACTCGGGTACGACGTGCCGACGACCGGCTCACCGGTGACCTTCGTGGCTGGGATGTTCGACGGGTCGACCGTCCCCATCACCGGCAGGTACTCCTCGGTGGTGAACGGCTTCAGCTGGGCCAGCCACTGCTCGGACGTCATGCCCGCCGGGTGGTTCACCCAGGCCGCGGCCCACTCCTTGGCGACGCGGATGGCGTCGCCGTTCGGCGTCGTGGGCGTCGGGGTGGCCAGCGGCGTGGACAGCCGCGTCGGCAGGTTCGACGTCGGGACCGGCGCCGCGACGCCGGACGGGGTCGCCGGCGCCGACGTCGTCACCCCTGGAGTGGACGGCGACGCCTTGGCCTGCGGCTTGCCGACCACCTTGGGCAGCACGATGCCGAGCGCGGTGACCAGGATGGCCAGGAAGACCAGCGTCCCCATCAGGTGGCGGGGCGAGCGCAGCGGCCAGCCCCACAGACGCCGGTAGACCGCGGTGCGGCCGCGGTTGGTGCGGATCGGCATCGGTCACCGCCCCAGAACTTGGTCGGTGTCCCGCGGTTCCTCGCGGACCTCGATGCCCCGCGACGGCCGGTAGAGCACGAACACCGGTTTGCCCGCGACGACCTCGGGATCGACGCGGCGCGGCTGGGCACGCACACCCGGCGTGCGCGGCGCGTAGTCGCTGAAGCTCGACTCGGGCGGGCGCAGGTCGGACGGCACGACGACGGGCTCGGGCTCGTCGCTCCACCGCCGGTCGGCCACCGGCGAGGTGTCGACCCGCCGGCTCTCCTCCCGCGTCGTCGGACGGCCACCGGCGCCGACGACGACGTACTCGCCGCCATCGCCGTTGGCCGGGTTGTACTGGCCGAACACCGGCGCGCCGGGACGGCCGCCCGCGGGCAGCGCGCCCGCGGAGCCACGGGGGATGGACCCCGGCCACGCACCGGACCAGGCCGCGGCCGGGCGGGAGGCGCCGGAGCCGTTGTCGAGGCGCTGGGCGTTGGCGAAGATCGTGGCTTCGGGCCGGAACCGGCCCCCGCCGGCGGTGGCGCCGAGCGGGCCGCGTTGCTCGCCGTCGACGACGTCGTCGGTGTCGCGGACGTTCTGCCAGAACTCGTCCTGCGGGGTCGGGCCGGTGCGGTTGCGCCGGAACCGGGAGAAGATCCCGCCGCCGGGCGACGGCACGGCGGCGCCGACCATGCTGACCGACATCTCGACCATCTGCCACAGCCGCCGCACCGGCCGCCCGACCATGAACAGCAGCACGGTGATGAGCCCGGCGAGGACCATCTGCGTGAGCATGTTCAGCGAGTTCCCGGCGTCGAAGATGGCTTGCAGCAGAAGGGCGTGCACACCGGCGAGGACGGAGAGCACGACGAGGTTGAAGGCGACACCGCCGGCGACCTTGAGAACCCGGCGGAGGATTTCCGGGTGCAGCAGGGCGACGAGGCCGATCAGCGGGGCGGTGAGCGCGAAGAGGCGGATGAGGACCTGGGCCAGCAGTACTGACGCCTTCGCCAGCAGTTGGAAGAGGGAGTAGACGAGGGCCTGGCCGAGGGAGAGGAAGCCTGCTCCGGTGCGGCCGCCCGCCTCGCCGGTGAAGTAGCCGGTGGCGGGGCCGAGCTTGGTGGAGATGTCCTTGTAGGCGTTCTTCTTGCCGTCGATGACGGACTGGTTGCCGTCGTCGCCGTTCACCAGCTGGTTGCGGGTGAACGCCTGCGCGTCGAGCAGCGGCTTGCCGTACTGCTCGGCCTGCGGCGCCGTGGGGGTGCCGAACTCCCCGCGCAGCCAGTTGTTGTAGACGATCTGCGTGTGGAGCTGGGTGGGCAGGATGTCGCGGATGATCCGGTCACCGCTGTCGTCGACGAAGCCCGCCTGGATGTTCGTGGTGGTCTGGACGATCGCTTTGTCGATCGGGTCGAAGTAGCGCAGCATCGCCAGTGACGACGCCGCCAGCCACACCCCGGCCAGCGCGTAGAGCGCCCGCTTGCTGACCGACGCGAGGTCACCGCGCCAGATGTTGCGGAACAGCATGATCGACAGGATCAGCGCGACCAGGCCGAACAGCTGGGCGTAGATGTTGTTGTAGACCTTCTCGGCGCCGGACTTCACCGCGTTGTAGATCGGGTTCAGCAGGCCGCCCTCGAGCACCGTGTAGTGCAGCGAGTTGGTCGCGCCGACGATGTTCTTGCCCAGGTTGAACAGCTGGTTGCCGCCCCAGGTGTCCAAAGTGGACCCGGCGGGCGTGAGGTTGAGGCCCGAGCAGTTGGTCTCGAAGGTGTTCCAGACCATGCCGGCGTAGCTGTAGTCGATGTAGGCGCTGTTCGGTTCGCCGTGGCCTTCCGGCGGGTCGATCGCGCCGACCATCCCGGCACCCGGGCGTTCCGGGTTCGGTGCCTCGCCACAGGCTGCCGCGCTCGCCGCCGGGGCGGTTGCGATGGCCTGCAGGCCGAGGACCAGCATGACGGCGAACATGGTCGCCTTGCGGCTCGGCACGCGCCGGGCAGGCGGCCCTTCCTTGATGCGGCGTTTCACGGCGTGCCACCCGGCGGCCAGCGTCAGCAGCACCGCCAACGTCAGCAGGGTGTTCATGCCGCACCCCCCGCGGTCGCGACGCGACCGGGCTCGGGGCGGCGGCCCGCGACCCGGCGGCCGGGGCTCGCGCCCTGATCCGCGCGCACGCCTCGTTCCCGGGCCGCGTTCATGCGGCGTCCCGGCCGGTGCCGCCCTTTCCGCCGGTTCGGGCGTGTTGCCCGGACGGCTGGACTCCGCCCTCCACCTCGCCCGTTTCGGTCGCCAATGGGTCCGGGGCGCCCAGGAGGTTCTCGTCGGCCAGGCCGACCTCCAGTTCCGCCGCCAGCTCGAAGTCCTGCTCCAGCTCGATGTCGTCCTCCGGCGGGACCGCGACGTACGGCTTCTTCTCCTCCGCCGGCAGCGCCAGCTCGTTGCCCGGCCTGCGGGATGGGGACGCCGCGTCCTTCGACCCCGGGGTCGTGTCCATCACCGCGCGCAGGTGGTCCAGGTGCGGGCCCGAGAAGTCGACGCGGATGCGCTCCACGCCGCCCGCGCCGTCGCCGAAGATGAACTGGCGGGGCTCGATGTCCCGCTCGATGCCGCGCTGGGCGCCGGGACGGCGGCCGAGTGCGGCCACGACCTGCTCGTAGCCGACGCCGACCGGGACCTTCAGCAGCCGCAGGGCGTCCGCCTGGGCGTCGTCGTCGTCGAGACGACCGACGAACACCGAGTCCAGCAGGGCCACGAAACCCTGGATCTTCAGGAAGTCCGCCGGGATCTGGGACGACAGCAGCACGCGGACGTTCCACTTGCGCGAGTCACGCGCGAAGCGGTTCATCAGCACGCGGCCGGTCGGCACCTCGGACAGGAAGAACGCCTCGTCGATCCAGACGCCCTTGCGCATCTCCTTCGGCTTCTCGTACACCGACCGCTGGGTCAGCCACGCCGCCAGGTTCAGCATCTCGACGCCGAGGGACTCCGCGTCGGTCCAGTACTCGCGGGGGACGCCGTCCTTCGGCAGGGTCAGCCCGGCCATCGTCAGGACCGTCAGCCGGTCGTCGCGGGTCTCCGAGTACGGGTCCGCGTCCGACTCCGGGATCAGCAACGCCATCCGCTCGCGCATCTCGTCCAGGAAGTCCGCGACGACGCCCGCGTGCTCGTGGTGCTCGGACGAATCCCGGCGCAGGGCATCGATCACCTGGCCCGGATCGGCGTCGAACCGGCCGCCGACGGCGCGGACCGCGCGCAGCAGCACGATCCGGGTCTGCGCCATCCGGGACACCTCGTACGGCAGCACCCCGGTCAGGACGTCCAGGACCAGACGCCGCCGCGTCGCGCCCGCGAGGGCCTTTTCGCGGCGCCAGGAGCGCTCGGGGTCGTCCTCGTCCATGAAGTGCTCGATCAGCGGCTCGGCGACCACCCGGTACGGGTTGAGGATCCCCGGCTGCGCGTTGAGCAGGTTGATCGGCCGCGCGTACGGCCGCAGCTCCGGCAGGTCGCACAGCCGCGACAGCGGGCCGGACGGGTCGAGGATCGTCCAGTTCGCGCCCGCGCGCAGGGTCTTGTAGACGATGCCGCCGCCGAGGAACGACTTACCACCACCCAGGCCGGCGACCATCGCGGTCAGGCCGGAGCCGTCGCGGATTTCCTGGGCCATCCACGGGTCCCAGGCCACCGGGCGGCGGGTCGCCGTGCAGGTCTCGCCGAGGAGGATGCCGCGGCGGTCGCCCACCTCGGCCGTCGCCGTCGGGACCGCCGAGGACGCCCAGACCACCGAGCCGCGGCGCATGTACGCCGCCGAGGCCAGCGGCTCGCCCGGGATGAACTCGCGCGCCATCGCGTACTGGGCTTCGGGGTGCTCGATGGCGATCTTCGGCTTGTACAGGTCGAGCAGCTGCTGGGCCAGGCGCAGCGCGTCGCGCTCGGTCGGGCCGGACACCGCCAGCCGCCACCAGGAGCGGACGCGGGTGGCGAGCGCGGTGAAGCCCGACGTCATCTCGTCGTCGATCTCCAGCACGCGCCCGGCCTGCCGGGACAGCGACTGCGGTGGCTCCAGCTCGTGCTCGTCGGTGTAGTGCTTGACCTGCGAGCGGACCTTGTTCATCTGCCGCTGCAGCTCGCCGGCGACCTCTTCGGGGCGCCGGACGTAGATGCGCGCCGACACCTCGACCGCGGCCGGCAGGCGGTCGGCGTGCTGGATCCAGGGGTCGTCGACCTCGGGGATCTGCAGGCCGTGCATCTGCCCGACGGTGAGGATCGCCAGGTGCCGCGAGACACCGGCGTTGGAGCCGGTGCGGCCGCGGACGGTCACCGTCGGCGCGTACGGCTCGGCGTAGAAGTCGGCGGCGTCGGTGAAGCTGGCCAGGTCCTCCGGCTCCCAGGCCGCACCCGGCACGGCGGGCATGTTCCGCGGTGCGGGCAGGCCCAGCGAGCAGGACCGGTGCATCAGCCAGGACATCTCCTCGGCGTGCACCGGACGGCCTTCCAGCCCGGCGCTGCCGATGACCTGGTCGAGGTGCTCGACCTCGGAGTCCAGCGCGGTCAGCTCGGCGTCGACGGCCTCGGGCAGGATCTTGCGCAGCACCGGCGCGGCCCGCTCGACCGCGCGGTCGACCATGCGGCGGGTCTGCACCTGGACGCCGAGGTAGACCTCTTTTTCGGCCATCGAGCGGCCCATCAGCTGCTGCTGCTCGCCGATCAGGTAGTCGTCGAACGACAACGCGCCCGGGACGTCGCCGGGGCGGTTGTGGGCGTTGTAGACGTGCGCCTCGGCCCACATCCGGATCGGGTACGGCCGGTTGGTCACGCGCAGGTGCAGCCAGCGGCCCTGCAGCTCGGCGTACTGGCCCGCGATCGCCGCGATCAGGTCGCGCCGCTGGGAGTCCGAGCGGAACGACCAGCGCTGCGGCGCCAGCCGGTACCAGGCGTAGACCTCGACGCCGGTGCGGACCAGGTGCCCGTCGATGCTTCGCACCGCGATGGACGGGGTATAGGCGGGGATCGCCTGCTCGCCGGTCAGGCGCGACTTGTTCCCCGAGCCGTTCCGCGACGCGCGGACCTGCTCGGGCGGTTGCCATGCGCCCGAGTGGGTGTCCCGACCCCGTTTTCCTCGGCTACCGCCGCGACCGAACAACGACTACCTCCCGGCCCGAGACGGGTTGCCCCGGCTCCGGCGCGCTCGTGGTGCTCCCTGGTGAATCGACCTAGTGCCGTTGAGTGACGCAGTGCCGTTGGACGCAGTGCCGCGAAACGCCCCCGCCGAAGCGGGAGGCACGGGCGGAACGGCACCCGGCGGGCCGCCGTGGTGCTGGTACTGCCGCCTGCGGCGGTGCTTCGGCAGCGGGCGTTCGGCCCGCACCCGGACGCGGCTGGCGCTGACCGCGCCGCCCACGCCCGTGGTCCGCGCCCGGGGGGTGTTGAGCTCGCGCCCCGCCATCGCGACCACGGCGCCGAGCGGGCGCTCGTGGCTGATCTTGGCCGTCAGCAGCCGGGTGATCACGATGGTGGCGATGAACCCCCACGCCGTCGAGAAGAAGCCGAAGCTCCAGCCCGCCCAGCGTTCGACGCCGAGCACGACGAAGAACGTCGGGATGCCGATGAGCCAGGCGACGTACCGGGCTCTCCAGGGAAAAGTCGCTTTCGGGGGGCCGAGCCACACGGCGTCGACCCGGTAGACCTCGTCGTCAGTCCTGATGCGCACGCGGGCCGCCTCAGCCGGTGAACAGGCCGGCGATCCACTGGCCCACGTTCACGCCCGCGCCGCTGACCGCGAGACCGATGATGGCGAGCGCGATGACCACGCCGGCGAGCCGGCGCATGACACCGGCGTTGTCGCCCTTGCCGCCGCCCAGCCACAGGAGCAGGAGCGCGACGGCCAGCAGCACCAGGGGGATGACGTTGTCAAGCAGCCACTGGCGCACGTTTCCGGTGCCCAGTTCGCCGGCGGCCAGCGTGTCGAGGGTGGTCAAGGTCATCATCGCGATACTCCCGGTGCGCGGTGGGGGCCGCGCGGTTCTGGCTCAGGCGGTGCTTCGAACAACATCATGGGGGCTACGAGGGGTAGTGGTCAAAGTGCGCTGCGTAGAGACCGGCTGGCTCGTCAACCGGCGTGGCGCGGATGGCACACGAAATCTCCACGCCCACCATCATCGCGGCAAGGGCCCTCGGGTTGAACCCCGGCCACCCATACTTCTCAGTGTGCTGACGAACTCACCCCATTGCCCGGGATTTGCTCACTGTGGGTACTGACACTGTGGCCGTTGTGCGGCCTGGAACAGTGTTGCATGACACGAACGGCCGTGTCCCGCGAGTCCGCTCTGTGACGTCGGTCCGCCGGTCGGCGGCCATGTCGATCTTGACCGCGAGTGCTGTCCGTCACGGGGCGCCGCGAACTTCACAACTTTTTCACTACATAGCGTGATCTTGACCAGGTTTAAGGTCGCCCGAGCGCGAAGACGCCTTCGGGGAAGGCGCCGGCCTCGATGACGCGACGGCTCAGCCCGCGGCACAGCTCCTCGAGCCGGGCGGTCCGCTCCGGGCCCAGGTGGTCCCACGGCCCCCGCGCGGCGGTCTCGGTGGCGACCTCGATGCGATCGCGCAGCGTGGCGCCCGCGTCGGTCAGTGCGCTGTCGGCGAGGATCCCGCGGTCGGTCAGCCTGCCCTCGGCGGCGGCCCACTGCTCGTCGGTCCAGCCGCGGGTGAGCTTCGCGGCGGCGAGGTTGAACCCGCGTCCGGTGGCGCTGTGCGTGACGAGGGCTTCGAGCCCGCCGAGCCCTTCGAGGACGAGGGCGGCGATGTGGCCGTCGCCGCGGTGCTCGCGCAGCAGCGTGACGGCGTGCCAGAGGACGAGGTGCGGCTCGCCCGGCCAGGCCAGCCCCGCGTGGGCGGCGTAGAGGGGACGTCCTTCCGCGGTGCACCCAGCGGCGGCTTCGCGCGCGAGTTCGGCGGCTTCGGCGACCTCGTCGCTCTTCACGTGGTCGCCCAGCAGGCGGGTCAGGGCCTTGTCGGTGCCTTCGAGGCGTGCGTCGAGGACCTGCTCGGGGGTCGCGAGGGTCCAGGCGCGCGGGATCGTGCGCGCGACGACCTCGGGGTTGAAGTTGTAGAAGGTGGCCGCGACGACCTCGGCCCCGACGGCTCCCATGGCCGCGGCCCGGCCCGCGAAGTACGGCATCCGGCCCGGCCGGAGCCCGGTCCCGGTGAGCGCGGCATCGACTTCGGGCGCGAAGTACACGAAGGCGTGCAAGGAATCGAAAGCCGACTTGAACCGCTGCTCGTCACCCGCCATAGCGGCACCCTACTACCGAGTAACCACCCGGCGGAACCGGAATCGCGGTACCCGGAGGGTCGGTCCGCGTACCCGGAGGGTCGGCTTGCGTACCTGGAAGGTCGGCTTGCGTATCCAGAGGGTCGGTTGGCCTGGCCGGGAGCCGAACGCGGGCCGACCCTCCAGGCACGCGGGCCGACCGGCTGGGTACGTGAGCCGACTGTTCCGGTGCGGGGTGAGGGCGGACGAGCTGGCATGTAAGCCGGATCCTGTTCCCCGGTCGCCTTGCGGCTTCCGGGGCGGCGGCCATCCATCTCGGCCTGCCGTTGCCGGCAGGCTCCAGCGGCCTACCCGCAGGCTCGGACGGGCCGTCCTCGAACGCCTGCGCAGGAGCCCGTGGGCTCCCTCTTGGCCTTGCTCCGGGTGGGGTTTACCTAGCCGTCCCGGTCGCCCGGGACGCTGGTGGTCTCTTACACCACCGTTTCACCCTTACCCCCGCCCGAAGGCGAGAGCGGTCTGTTTTCTGTGGCACTTTCCCGCGGGTCACCCCGGGTTGCCGTTAGCAACCACCCTGCCCTGTGGAGTCCGGACTTTCCTCGGGCCGGGTCGCCCCGGCCCGCGACCGCCCTGCCAGCTCGTCCGCAGGCTGGATGGTAGCTCAGTACCCGGCCACGGCCTCGGTGTGGTGGCGGGGCCGGACCTCGGGCGGCGGCTCGGCGGGCACCGGGTGCTGGCGGGCCAGTTCGGCGGTCCAGTGCAAGACGGCGGCGGGGCTGTCGAGGCCGATCAGGCCGACGAGCCTCCCCTGCCGCACGAAGCCGGTGATCGGCCGGGTGCCCGGGACCGGCGACTCCAGCAACACGGTGTCGGTGGCCAGCGACGGGCGGCCGGCGACCTGGATGCGGACGCCGTGCTGCTCGGACCAGTAGCGCGGCACCGGCGTGTAGGCCCGCGACCCCTGCGGCCCGGTGAGGAGGTTCTCGGCGGCGGCCCGGCTCATCTCCACGGCGTTGAGCCAGTGCTCCTCGCGGTGCGGCGCGGGGTCGAAGCGGAGGTTGGGCCAGCGGGCGACGTCGCCGGCCGCGACGATCGTCGACGAGCCGACCACGTGGCAGGTCGCCGAGCAGACGACGCCGTCGTCGAGCGGCAGCTTGGCGCCGCGCAGCCACGACACCGCGGGCACGCTGCCCACGGCGACCACGACGCAGGCGACCTGGATCGCGCGGCCGTCGGCGAACTCGAGGCCGACGTGCGTCGGCGCGGGCCGCCAGCGGCGGATCGTGGTGCCGAGTTCGAGGCGGACGCCGCGGGCGGTGTGCAGCGCCGTGAGCCAGTCGCCGATGTCGGGCCCGAGTACGTCGGCCAGCAGGGCTCTCTCCCGGCCGAAGAGGACGACCTCCCGGTTCATCTCGCGCAGGCTGGAGGCGACTTCGCAGCCGATGAAGCCGTCACCGATGACGGCGACCGGGCCGGGACTGGAGGCGAGGGCGCGCTGCAGCGCGATCGTGTCGGCCAGCGTCCGGACGACGACCACGCGCGGGTGGCCGTGCGGCGCGCCGGGCATCCGGCGCGGTTCGACGCCGGTGGCGATGACCAGGCCGTCGTAGCGGAGTTCCTCGTCGCGGAGGTGGACGACCTGCTGCTGCGGCGAAAGCCCGGTGACCGGCGTGTCGAAGCGCCACTCGGCGTCGACCTCGAGCGGGTCGGCGAGCAGCGTGTCGGCGCGGCTGACGGCGCCGGTGAGCAGCTGCTTGGACAGCGCCGGGCGGTGGTAGGCGATGTCGGGCTCGGCGCCGAGGACGACGACTTCGCCGTCGAACCCGAGTTCGCGCAGCCGTTCGGCCGCGCGCAGGCCGGCCAGGCCGGCTCCGGCGATGACGATGCGTTCGCTCATCGGGTGGCTCCCAACAGGTGGATGGCTCTCATCGGGCAGGCGCGCGCGGCGGCCTGGACGTGCGGGACCAGCTGGGCGCCCGGACGCCGTTCGTAGGCGAGCTGCCCGTCCTGGCCGAGCTGGAAGACCTGGGGTGCCTCGGCCTGGCAGACCCCGTAGGCGTGGCAGCGCTGGCTGTCGACGTCGACGCGCACGGTGGCCGGCTCCGGGCCGTCACCGGTGGGCGGCGGCGTGACCAGCCCGGCGCGAGCGAGCACGGCCGCGGGCAGCACCCGCAGGACCGACAGCAGCACCGGCGGCGTGAGCAGCGTGAGGCCGGCGAGCCAGCCGACGGCCAGGTGCCCGCTCGCGATGGCGCCGAGCCAGGCGTGCACGGCGAGCAGCCCGATGGCGAGGTAGCCCACCTGGTGGAAGCGCAGCCAGCGGCCTTCGCCGGTGGCGCGGCGCAGGGCCGCGGTCACGGACACGGCGATGACGAGCTCGAGCCCGGCGATGCCCAGCGCGTGCCGCGGGGTGCCGTCGTAGAAGGGCACGAGCAGATCGGCGACGCCGAAGGGGTCGTCCTCCAGGAAGAGGAAGGTCAGCCCGTGCAGGGTGCCGGTCGCCAGGGTGAACGCGGCGAGCACGACGTGGCCGGTGCGGATCGCCTCCTGGCCGCTGAACCGGCGGACCCAGCCGGTGGCGGCCAGGACGCCCCAGCACAGCGCCAGGCACATGCAGAGGTAGGTGAGGCGGCCGGAGAGCGCGGCGGCCTCGGCGATCCCGGTGTCGTGCGGCGACACCGGGATCAGCGCGGCGGATGGGGACATGGGGCGGCTTACCTCCGGGTGCGCGGCGAGGGCCTGCCGGGGGTTCCGAGCAGGCGGAGCAGGCCGAACGTGGCGACGGCGGCGAGGGCCACGAGAACGGCGCCGGCGGCGACGGCCCCGCCGCCGAGGGTGTCGTCCTCGGTGGCGGAGACGAGCAGGGACGTGGTCTCGGCGAGCCCGGTGCTCTCCAGGAGCGTCAGGTGCCCGAGGGAGGTGTCGACGGCGGTCTGGGCGAACGCGCGGACGTCGTCGTCGCGGGTGCCGGCGCGGACGTCGGAGGCGAGGCCGAAGAGGGTGCCGTACTCGGCGCGGAGGCGGTTGACGTAGGCGCGGTCGAAGGTGTCGCCGGAGCCGGCGGCGATCTCGCCCGCCCAGCCGCGCTCCCGGTCGGTCGGCTCCCCCGGCAGGGTGACGGCGAGCCGGTCGGCGACCGCGCGCAGGGCGACGTCGAGGCGTGCCTCGTCGTCGGCGATGCGGACGGCGACGGCACGCACGCGCCGGTTGGTGGCCCGCTCGGCGGCGAGCCTGCTCGACGGCACCGCCCACAGCGTGTGCTGCTTGAGCCGGGTCAGCAGGGCGCGGTCGGTCTGCTGCAGCTCCCCGGCCGACGCCGGGAGGGCGCAGCCCAGCACGAACGCGGCCGACGCGGCCAGCACCGCCAGGAATCGGAGCGGCATCCCTGTTGTCCCTTCGCAAAGGAGTCCTCACCACCTGTTACGGAGTGTGGGTGTGATCCGGTTCTATCCGTCACCTTTTAGTGACCTGTGACGTGCATCACAAAGACCCATTGTGGGCGTCGGCTGATCGAACCCTTCGATGCCGGGTCGAATTAGAGCGGGAAACTGATGCATATGGCCTATTAAGTGTTTTTGCGCTACGCTCCGATGACCCTACGGTCCGCCGATCAGGTGAGGTTGCGAGCTTTATGGAAGCACTGGGCAGAAGAAGTCGCGGCCAGGTCGGCTACGCGTCGGCCGCCACCGCGGTCGACACCGGCCCCGCCGCGGGGGACGACTTGGTCCCACTGCTCTACAAGGACTTCCGCGCCACCCTGTTTGCGCAGGTACTGGCCCTGACCAACCACGACCGGCAGTGGACCGAAGACGTGGTGCAGGAGACCATGATCCGCGCCTGGCAGCACTCCGACACGCTCGAGCGCGAGCCCGGAATGCTGCGCGGATGGCTGCTCACGGTGGCCCGGCGGATCGTCATCGACGGCTGGAGGAATCGCCGCGTCCGCCCGCAGGAGGTCGCTCTGGAGATCCCGGAAAACGCCGAGTCCACCGATCGCACGGACAGCTCGTTAGCCGCGCTAACGATTACTCGGGCATTGCGTGAACTGGACGCGAAATATCAGTCCGTCATCTACGAGACTTATCTCGCCGGAAACACCGTTCGGCAGGCAGCTGAAATTCTTGGAATTCCAGAAGGAACTGTCAAATCGCGGTTGTACACGGCGATGCGGCAATTGCGGAAGGCGCTCGGGGAAGTGACGGTCCGATGAAGGGGCGGAAGGGGGACGCCGCGGCCTACGGGCTCGGCGTCCACGAAGATCCGGAAGGGTTCGAAGCCCACCTGCGCGGCTGCGCCCGCTGCCGGAGCCGGGTCGCCGGGTTCACCCCGGTCACCGGCGCGCTGGCCGAGGCGGTGCGGCTGGGCTACCTGCCACCGGGCGAGGGGTCGGCCCGGCGCCGGAAGCCGGCCGGGCCGGCGGCCCTGCAGGGGCCCACGGCGGGTCCGCTCGTCCTGCTGGCGCTCGGCGTGGCCGCGATGGCCCTCTGCGCGCACCGGCCGTCCGCCGGGAAGATCCGCGTCGCATCCGCTGCGTCCATCGTCTCCCCTGGTCAGGTCGTGGCCGGTACCGGCCGCGCACCGCGGTCACTCCCGTGGTCGGCCGGTTTCCAGTAGTCTGCCCCAACCCAACATGAAAGTCCTTACGGTGGATACCGAAGTAAATCCCGAGCACCCCGGCAGCGGGGCTTCGGTACCGAAGCGTCCCGCCCCGCGGCTCCCCGGCCGCGAGCCCGAGCTCGGCCGCCTGACCGGCCTCTTCCCGGTCGTGCTGGGCGGCGCGGCCGCCAGCTCCGTGCTGGCCGGCGAGTTCGGCATGGGCAAGAGCGCCACCCTGCGGACCGCCGCGGCGCTGGCCGAGGACGCGGGCTTCACCGTCGCGATGGCCACCGGGTCGCGGTTGGAGAGCCACCTGCCCGGCGGCGTCGTCCGCCAGCTGGCCGACGCGCTCGAGGGGCCCGGGTCGCCGCCGCGCCCGCCCGTCACCGAGCTGTGCGGGACCGCGGGCGAGAGCGAAGCGCTCGACCTGTTCTTCCGGATCGTCCGCGACGCGACCGAGCGGGGTCCGCTGTTCCTCGCCATCGACAACGTCCACCTGGCCGACGCCTGGTCCATGCGGTGCCTGGCCTACCTCCGCAACCGCGTCCTCGACCTGCCGGTGCTGCTCGTGCTGACGTCCGTGATCGGCTACCCGCAGCACCGCGAGGTCGCGATGCTGGACATGGTGGGGAGCACGCCGGTCACGATCACCCTCAACGGCCTCGGCGACGCGGCCGCGGCGGAGATCCTCGGCCTCGCCCCCGGCGAGCTGGCCTCCGCCTGCCGCGAGGCGACCGGCGGCAACCCGGTGCTGCTGCAGGCGCTGCGGCCGCGGCTGCTGCCCGGCGCGGACCCGCACGAGCTCGGTTCGTCGCTGATCGGGCAGGTGCTCGTCACGCGGATCCAGGAGTTCCCGCACGCGCCGGCCATCCTGCACGCGGCGGCCATCCTCGGCGAGGACGCCGGCTTCGACCTGCTGGCCCGGCTGGCCGGCGTCGACGAGCTCGACGCGCTGCAGGCGATCGACACCCTGGTCCGGCTGCACGTGCTGAACAACAGCGACCAGCCGACGCTGACCTACTCGTTCGTCCGCAACTCGCTGCTCAAGGACATGCCGCAGACGACAAGGGCGGTCAACCACTCCCGGGCGGCCAAGCTGCTGACCGAGGCGGGGGCCCTGCCCGAGCGCGTCGCTGCCCACCTGCTGGAAGCGACGTCGATCCGCATCCCGTGGGCGGTGGACGTGCTGCGGCTGAGCGCGCGCGACGCCGTGTTCTCCGGACGGCCCGAGCTGGCCGCGCGGCACCTGCGGCGGGCGCTGGAGGAGCGGCTGACGTCCGGGCGCCGGATGGCCGTGCTGCTGCAGCTCGCGCACGCGGAGTTCCAGTTCGACCCGCCCGGCGCGGCCAAGCGGGTGCGGGAAGCCGTCGACACGGTCGGCAACCGCGAGACGGCCGCGTACATCGCCACCGCGATGCTGCTGTCGCTGTGCGGCGGCCAGGACGCCCGGCTCGGGATCAGCGCGGCGGGCCAGATCGCGGCCCGGCTCGACGCGGGCGGCCCGGACGCGGTGTGGCCGCTGCTGTGCATGACCTACCTCGCCGAGGCCGGCAGCCGGCTCGGCCCGCCGCCGGAGTTCCGCGACTTCGAGGAGCAGTGGGCGCCGCTGACCGACCCGGCCGCCCAGCGCAGCCGGTCGGCGCTGCTGGCCTTGGACGCGGTCCGCAGCGGCGAGTCCGCGCAGGAAGCCGTCGGCCACTTCGCCGACGCGCTGTCTTCGGCCGGGGACTCCGGCAACGACGGCGAGCTGTTCGAGCAGCACTACTTCTTCACGCTGGCGACGGCGGTCCTCTCGGACGAGCCGGCGCACGTCGACCGGCTGTGCCGGGTCCTCGACGTCGACCGCGAGCCGTGGGACGTGCACGTGCCGCACGGCGCGCTGCCGACCCTGGCCCGCGGGATCGCCCTGCAGGCCAGCGGCGACCTGCAGCGGGCGAGCGTCCACTTCGAATCGCTGCTGCGCCGCTTCGACGAGCGCGGCGGCACGACGACCTGCCCGGTCGGCGTGCTGTGCGCGGCGAAGCTGGTCGAGTGCTGGGTGGACCTCGGCCGCTTCGAGGCGGCGACGTCGCTGCTGGACCGGATGGACTTCGTGGCCAGCCAGGGCCTGTTCACGCACACGTACCTGCTGTACGCCCGCGGCCGCCTGCGCGTGGCGACGGGCTACACGCGGTTCGGGTTCGAGGACCTGCTGAGCTGCGGGCGGCGCCTGGCGCACCACGGGATGCGGTTCCCGGGGTTCGTGCCCTGGCGAGCGCACGCGGCACGGGCGGCGCTGGCTTTGGGCCAGACCGACGACGCGGCCCGGCTGGCCGAAGAGGACATCAACGCCGCGGCCCGCTGGGGCGCACCCCGGCCGCTGGGCACGGCGCTGACGACGCTGGGCCTGGTCCGCGAGGACGACGAAGCCGAGCGGGCGCTGCAGAAGGCGATCACGACGCTGCGGACATCGCCATCGCGGTTGCAGCTGGCGACGGCGTTGACGGAGCTGGGGACGCTGCAGGCCCGGCACGGCCAGTCCGAGAAGGCGATCGAGACGCTCCGGCAGGCGGTGGAGCTGAGCGAGCAGTGCGGAGCCAGGCCACTGGCCCGCCGGGCGGCGGAGGAGCTGCGCTCGGCCCGGCGGGCGTTGACGCCGGCGAAGGACAACGAGCACGGGCTGACCCGGCAGGAGAACCGGATCGCGGTGATGGCGGCGCAGGGGCTGACGAACCGGGAGATCGCGACGGCCCTGCACTTGACGCGGCGGACGGTGGAGCTGCACCTGTCGGGGGCTTACCGGAAGCTGGGGATTCCGGGGCGGGCTGAGCTGGGTGGGGCGCTGGCGAAGTCTTCGCAGCGGGTGGACGGCCGCTGAGCCCGGCTGCGAGCCGGGATCGGGTTCGCACGCAGGCTGCCGAGGTCGTGGCCTCTGGTGCGCGCCGGCCGCCGAGGCGTTGCGGTCGCGGGCGTCACTTCGGACACGGGTCCACTTCGGACTCGCGACCGAGCCTACCCATCCGGCCGAGCACCCCCGGCGCTTTCCGGCCGAGCGAACGGCGGAAACCGGCGCGGGTACCTAGCGACGGCAGGTGATTCTCGCTCGAGCGCGGGGCGCCGCCCCCCGTCTTCCATGCTACCCGGGGGCACCGACGGAAACCCCGCGCAGTTAGCGTGAACGCGTGACTCTCCTCGCGGGTGCGGCCAGCCTGCTTCTCCTGGCCGGTGTGCTGGTCTTCGCCATCGTCCGGCCGCGCGGGTGGCCCGAAGCCGTCGCCGCTGTTCCCGCTGCCGGTGTTGCCCTTCTTCTCGGCCTTGTCCGCCCCGGCGCCGCCGGGGAGCGGGCCGTGGAAATCCTGCCCACCCTGGGGTTTCTGGCCGCCATTCTGCTTTTGTCCTTTTTGGCCAGTGTCGACGGCGTCTTCTCCTGGCTCGGCAACCGGCTCGCCGAGGCGTGCCACGGGCGGCCGCGGCGGTTGCTCGTCCTCACCTTCGCCGCCGCGGCCGGGGTTACCGCGATCCTCAGCCTCGATGCCACCGTCGTGCTGCTCACGCCCGTCGTCCTCGCCACCGCCACCAGCCTGGAACTGCCCGCGCGGCCGCACGTCTACGCCTGCGCGCACCTGGCCAACTCGGCGTCGACGCTGCTGCCCGTCTCCAACCTGACCAACCTGCTCGCCTTCGCCGCGTCCGGGCTGACCTTCGCCGGGTTCACCGCGCTGATGGCGCTCCCGTGGCTCGTCACGATCGGCGTCGAACTGCTCGTCTTCCTCTGGTTCTTCAAAGCCGATCTGCGGCCGCGCGAGACGCCGGAGCCGCGGCAGCACCTCGAGACGCCGACGTTCGCCCTCGTCGTCCTCGGGCTGACGCTCGCCGGGTTCGCGGTCGGGCAGCTCGGGCACGTCGAACCCGTCTGGATAGCCGCGCTGGCCGCCTTGGTCCTCGGCGTGCGGGCCGTCGCGCGGGGCAAGATCCGGCCGTGGCAGCTGGTCACCGAGGCGGCTCCGCAGCTGTGCCTGTTCGTGCTGGGCCTGGCCGTCGTGGTCGAGGCCGTTTCGGAGCACGTCCTCGGCGGGGTTCTCCGGAACGTCCTGCCGACGTCCACCGGACTGGTCGACCTGCTGGTCGCCGCCGGTGTGGCGGCGCTGCTGGCCAACCTGGTCAACAACCTGCCCGCCACGCTCATCCTGCTGTCGGTGCTGGGCCCGCACCCGGCGCCGGGCGTGCTGCTGGCCGTGCTGCTCGGCGTCAACATCGGCCCGAACGCGAGCTACCTCGGCTCACTGGCGACCCTGCTGTGGCGCCGCACGCTCCCGAAGCCGCCCTCCTTCAAGACGTTCCACGTCCTGGGCGTGCTCACCACCCCGCTGAGCCTCGCCGTCGCGACCGTTGCGCTCTGGCTGGGACTCAGCTGGGCATCGTGATCGTCTGGCCCGGCTTCATCGTCGCGCCGCAGTCGTCCAGCGGGCCGCCGAAGCGGTCCGCGGCCACGGCCGGGATCGTCTTCGCCGCGTAGTCCTGGGCCGCCTTCAGCTTCGCCGGGTCGGTGACCGCGTCGCGACGCACCCAGTCGCCGTTGCGCAGGCCCTCGATCGGCGACGAGTAGATCAGCAGGTAGTCGCGGTCGAGCCGCGGGTCGAGGGCGATGCCGTTGCCCGCCGCCCACGGGCCCCACGAGTGGATGAACGTCGGCTTGACCGTGTCGAACACGTAGTCGCGCAGGCCCTGCAGGTCGTTGTCGTGCACCAGGTCGGCGATCGGCTTGTTGACCAGCCCCGCCATGTCGACCAGCTCGAGCCGGCTGGTCATCGACGAGCCGCCGAGGTCCGGCAGCAGCAGCGACGCCTTCTGCAGGCCCAGGATGTCCGCGTAGGTGTTGAAGCCGCGGCCGAACCGGTCGGCCACCAGGCACGCGGTGATGTTCGGGTTCTTCGCGAACTTGTCCGCCGCGGCCGCGAACCCGATCGCCGACGGGACGAACGCACCCACCAGCACCACGACGACGCCGACGCGCAGCAGCGCCTGCCGGTGCCGCAGCAGCTCACCGGCCGACAGCGTGCCCGCGATCACCGCGAGCGGCCAGATCGGGCTGGCGAACCGGTGCTGGTACATCCAGTCGGCGACCATCACGCCGTAGGCGACGATCCCCAGCCCCAGCGGCACCAGCAGCGCGACCAGCGACCGCCGCCACGGCGCCTTGGCCAGCGCGAAACCGATGACGAGCGCCAGCGCGATCACGCCGGCCCAGCCCGCGTAGCCGACCAGCTCGAACGGCCGCTTCACCGCGTCGAACCCGGGCAGGCCCTGCTGCTTGGCCACCGACGGGTTGGCCAGCAGCCGCCCGAACTCCGAGTGCCGCCAGACGACGTACGCGCCGAACGGCACGGCGAACGCCGCCACCGACAGCAGCGCGAGCCGGAAGCTCTTCCAGAACAGCCCGGAGCGCAGCAGGAACAGCGCCGCCAGCGGGTACGCGCCCGCGTAGATCAGGCCCTCCGGGCGGGTCAGCGCGGCGAACGCGACCATGACCCCGGCCCACAGCGCGATCTTGGGGGTCAGGAGCCGGTCGTGGCGAACCGCGACGAACAGCGTCACGCCCAGCGTCACGACGGCGAACGCGAACAGCGAGTTCTCCAGGCCCGAGACGACCCAGATGACGTACGAGGGGATCGTCGCCAGCGTCAGGCCGACGACCAGCGTCGCCAGCCACGCGAAGCGGGTGAAGATCTGCTTGGCCGCGATGTGGCAGGCCGTCAGCACGCCGCCGGTGAACAGCAGGCCGAGCGCCTTCGGGAACAGCACGTAGTCCGGGATGCCGAAGATCGCGCCGTGGTCGAAGAGCCCGACGAGCTTGCCGAGGCCGAGCAGCACCATCCACGTCGGGTCGGAGAAGCCTTCGACCGGCGGGGCGCCCGGCTGCAGCACCGGGCCGAGGCCGTCGGCGAAGCTGCGGGCGTAGGAGAAGGTGATGGCGGCGTCGTCGACGATCCAGTGGCCGTAGCGGGTGGCGTGGACGGCGACCGCCGCGACGCCGGCGAGCACGGCCAGCACCGGCGCCAGCCGCGCGGCCCAGCCGCGGGTGGCCGTGGTGGTGGCCGGGTCCTCGGGGACGTCGCTCGGGGAGGTCTCGGTGAGTGCGCTAGCCGTCATGTCCTCGTCACTGTTCCGCCCGCAGGCTTCTGCCGGTGGGATACGCGCGAGCTGGCGCCCCCTGAGTGGGTCCGTCGGCGGACCCGCCACCGCGGCGACGCGGTCGAGACACTGTAGCCAATACCCCATCCGGGGTCGGCCACGCGTCGGTGTTGAGCGTGATCCACCCCACATTATTCCCGGTCAGACCAGGTGCGAGGTGTCGTTGACGAGCCGGACCGACGCGTTCCCGTCCGGGTAGAACTCGACGACCGACAGCGACGCCAGGTCCAGGTGCAGCCGGAACAGCAGCTGCGGTCCGGCGTCGAGGCCCATCCGGAGCAGTGTCTTGATCGGCGTCACGTGGCTGACCAGCAGCAACGTCCGGCCGCCGTGCTCGGCGATGAGCTCGTCGCGGGCCTTGCGGACGCGCCGGTGGACGACGTCGAAGCTCTCCCCGCCGGGCGGCGGCACCGAGCTGTCGCCCAGCCACGAGGAGTGCAGTTCGGGGTCGCGGTCGGCCGCTTCGGCGAACGTCAGGCCCTCCCACTCGCCGAAGTCCGTCTCGATCAGGCCGGGGTGGGTCTCGACGCGGCCGCCGAGGGCGTCGGCGACCGCCTGCGCGGTCTGCTTCGTGCGGGTGAGCGGCGAGGAGATGATCGGCACGGCCTCGCCGTCGACGACCAGGCCGTCCATCGCGGCCAGCCGCTTGGCCGCGGCGGCGGCCTGCGTCCGGCCCAGCTCGGTCAGCGGGACGTCGCCGCGGCCGGAGTAGCGGCGCAGCGCCGACATCTCGGTCTGGCCGTGGCGCAGCAGGAGCAGCCGGGTCGGGGTGCCCTTCGCGCCGGTCCAGGCCACCGGCGCGCGGTCGGGGCGGCGCGTCGGCAGCTTCGGCTTGTCGGGCCGTCCGGCGGCGGGCTTGCCGGTCGCGGCGTCCATGGCCTCGTTGGCCAGCCGGTCGGCGTGGGAGTTCTGCGCCCGCGGGATCCACTCGTACTTGACGCGCGAGAAGCCCGCGGCCAGCTCCTTGGCCCGCTCGGCCAGCGGCTGCATGTCCGGGTGCTTGATCTTCCAGCGCCCGGACATCTGCTCCACCACGAGCTTCGAGTCCATCCGGACGTCCACAGTGGACGCACCGAGCTCGGCCGCCGCGGCCAGGCCGGCGATCAGCCCGTTGTATTCGGCGACGTTGTTGGTGACCACGCCGAGGCTCTGCTTACGCTCGGCGAGGACTTCGCCGTCGCTGTCCTTGACCACCGCGCCGTAGCCGGCGGGCCCGGGGTTGCCGCGGGAGCCGCCGTCGGCTTCGACGATGACGTGCGAGGTCACAGACCCGACTCCAGGGTCCGGACCAGGATCGCGCCGCAGTTCTCGCACTGGATGACCTCGTCCTCCGGCGCGGCCTTGATCTCGCTCACCGTGTTGCGGTCCAGCTCCAGCTGGCAGGCGCCGCAGCGGCGGGCCCGCAGCAGCGCGGCGCCGATGCCCTTGTGCTCGCGGACGCGCTCGTACAGCTTGAGCAGCGGCTCGGGGAAGCGCGGCACCAGCTTTTCGCGGTCCTCGGTGCGGCGCGCGCGGGTGGTGTCGAGGTCCTTGAACGCCTCGTCGCGGCGGGTGATCGCGGCGGCGACCTCGGCCTCGGCCTTGTCGACCTCGGCGCCGGTGCGCTGGGCGTCCAGGCCGAGGGCCTCGCGCTGCTCCATCAGCTCCAGCAGGTCGTCCTCCAGCGCGCCCTGGCGGCGCTCCAGCGACTGCAGCTCGTGCTCGATGTCGGTCATCTGCTTGGAGTTGACCGAGCCGGACGCCAGGAGCTTGCGGTCGCGGTCCTCGCGGGCGCGCACCGACTCGATCTCCTTCTCCTGCCGGGCGATCTCGCGGTCGAGGTCGGAGGCGGCGGTCTCCACCGACACGAGCGCGTCGCGACGCTCGCGGACGGTCTTCTCCCCCGCGTCGATCTCGGCCAGCTCGGGCAGGGTGCGGCGGCGGTGCGCGGTGCGCGAGAGCTCGGCGTCCACCTTGGCGAGCTCGAGCAACTGGCGCTGCACGGCGGGTTCGGCCTTCACGGTGCTCCTCTAAATCGATGTGCGCTCGGCGCGGACGGTCCACGGGTCGGTGCACCGCGTGGAGACGCAGGTGTCGACGTTACCCGCAAACGCCTCCGCCACGACCGCCGAGGCTTGCCCGCACCAGGGCCATTCGCTGGCCCAGTGGGTCAGCCCGACCAGCGCGGGCACCGGGCCCCGGCCGGCCAGGTGCTCGCCGGCGGGGTGATGCCGCAGGTCGGCGGTGACGTAGGCGTCGACGCCGGCCGCGGTGGCCTGCTTCAGGTAGGAGTCCCCGGCCCCGCCGGAGACGGCCACGGTGCGGATCGGCCGGTCCGCATCGCCCGCGCCGAGCACGCCGGGCGCGGTCGCGGGCAGGGCGTCGGCGACGCGCTGGACGAACACCGCGAACGGCTCGGGCTCGGGCAGTTCGCCGATGCGGCCGAGGCCGGTGACGCCGTCGGCCTTCGGTTCGAGCGGGCCGGTGACGCGCAGCCCGATGGCCTGGGCGAGGGCATCCGAGACGCCGGGGTCGGCGGAGTCGGCGTTGGTGTGCGCGCAGTAGAGGGCGATGCCCTCGCGGATCATCCGGTGGACCAGCGAGCCCTTGGCGGTGTCGGCAGGCACGCCGTGCACCCCGCGCAGCAGCAGCGGGTGGTGCGCGACGATCAGCTGCGCGCCGATCTCGACGGCTTCGTCGACGGTCTCGGCGACGGGGTCGACGCAGAACAGCACGCTGTCCACCGGCTCGGCCGGGTCGCCGCAGACGAGGCCGACGGCGTCCCATGACTCGGCGAGCTCGGGCGGGTACGCCCGTTCCAGCACGGAAATGACTTCGGAGATGGCGGGCACCCGGAGATTTTGGCATGTACCGTCCGGGACCATGCGCCTTCGGTCCTTGCTCGTCACGGTGACGGCGGTGCTCGCCGCTTCCGCGCTCTTCGCAGCCCCGGCTCCGGCGTCGGAGTCGCCGGTGGAATCGTCGGTCGGATCGTCGGTGGAATCGTCACTGTGGCGGCTCACGGACCTGGCGGCGCAGCGCGTCGCGATCGCCGACCAGGTGGCGGCGGCGAAGTACGGCACGCCGTCGCCGATCGACGACCCGGTGCGGGAGCAGCAGATCTACGACTCGGTGGCGTCGCGGGCGCCCGGCCTCGGCCTCGACCCGGCGGACGCGGTCCGGTTCTTCCGCGCCCAGATCGAGGCGAACAAGCTGGTGCAGCGCGGCCTGTACGCCCGTTGGGACGCGCACCCGGCGGAGGCGCCGACGACCCGCCCGGACCTCGGGCAGATCCGCCCGGTCATCGACGGGCTCAACACGGGCCTGCTCACCGAGCTGGCGGCGACGGTACCGGCGCGGGCGGCGCGCTCGTGCCCGGTCCGGCAGCTGGTGACGGCGGCCGTCGTGGACGGCTTCCACCGGTTCGACACCCTGCACGCGCGCGCTCTGGGCGAAGCGACGTCGGCGACCTGTTCGGCTTAGGGGCGCCCCGGCGGCTGCGAGCCGCCGCGGCGCCCGGGTGGGTCAGTTGCAGTTGCCGCAGCAGCCGCAGCCCTGACCGGTGCACTTCGAGCAGCACCCGTGCATGATCGCTCTCCTTCCGGTTCGCGTCCTCGCCCGATCGACGCTAAGTGGGCGCCGCGGGGCGCGGATACCGCCGAGCGGGCGGGTGACCGGGTGAACCCGGTGGTTACGCAGGGGGCCGTGGCGGGCGGTCGTTACGCTCGGGACGTGACGCACATCGTCTTCGTCTGCTCCGGCAACATCTGCCGCTCCCCGATGGCCGAGCTGGTGTTCCGGGCCAAGCTCGCCGACGCCGGTCTCGCCGACGCCGTCCGCGTCAGCAGCGCCGGCACCGGCCCCTGGCACGCCGGGGAGCCCGCCGACAAGCGGGCCCGCGCGACGCTGAAGGCACACGGCTACCCCACCGCGCACGTCGCGTCCGAGGTGTCCGACGAAGACCTCGCCGCCGACCTGCTGCTCGCCGCGGACGAAGGCCACCTCGAGTTCCTGCGGTCGCGGGTCGGCGACCCGGCGAAGGTGCGGCTGGTGCGGTCGTTCGACCCGTCGGCGCCCGAAGGTGCCGAGGTCCCGGACCCCTACTACGGCGGCGACGACGGCTTCGAAGACGTCCTCGGCATGGTCGAGCGCGCGGTGCCCGGTTTGCTGGATTGGGTGCGTTCGCGGAGCTAGACGTCACAGCCCGCGACGGACGGCGAGCGGCACGGGCTACCGTGGTGGGGTGCGGTTGCGGTTCCTCCTCCGGCCCGGGTGGCTGGCGCTGACGGCGGTGGTCTTCACCTTCGCCGTCTGCTGCTTCACGCTGCTCTCGCCGTGGCAGTTCAGCCGCAACGCCGAGCGCGAGCAGCAGAACGCCGCGCTGGAGACGTCGTTCACCGCCGCGCCGGTGCCGCTCGCGCAGCTGCTGCCGCCGGGGACCGCGCCCGGTCAGCGCACCGAATGGCACCTCGTCTCGATCACCGGCCAGTACCTGCCGGACAAGGAGGTCGTCGCGCGGCTGCGGACGGTCCAGGGCGAGGGCGCGTTCGAGGTGCTCACGCCGATGCGGACCACCGACGGCACCATCGTGCTGGTCGACCGCGGCTACGTCCGGCTGGACAGCAAGTCGGCCGCGCTGCCGTTCGCCCCGCCGCCGCCCGGGACGGTCACGGTGACGGCACGGGTGCGCGCCGACGAGACGGACCCGAAGAACCGCGACGCGTTCGCCGACGCGTCGACCGGCGGGCGGCTGCAGAGCTACGTCGTCGACTCCCGGGTAGTGGGGCGCGCGGGCGGGCTCGACATCCGGCCGGGGTACTTCCAGCTCGATGTCGGCCAGCCCGGGGTGCTCGGCGCGCTGCCGCTGCCGCAGACGGACTCGGGGCCGTTCCTGTCGTACGCGCTGCAGTGGATCGCCTTCGGCGCGATGGCGCTGCTCGGCTGGCTGTACTTCACGGTCCGCGAGCTGAAGCCGGGCGGGGCGCTGGACGCGTCCTCGGCAGCTCCTTCGCGGCGGAAGTCGGTCGCGGAGATCCTCGCCGAGGACGAACTCGCCGAAAGTGGCCATCAGAAGTAGGCCGGAAATGGCCCTCTGGCGAGGCCACTTGGCTGCTGGATACTCGGGCCATGCTGATCCACCCGTGGGACGCGGCCACCGCCGACGAGTGGCGGGCGTGGCTGTCCGGGCACGACTTCGGCCAGCTGATCGCCGGCGGCCGCGGCCGTGACCTGCCGGTGGTGACGCCGGCGCACTTCGCCTTCGACGGCGACCGCACGATCGTCACGCACCTGGCCCGGCCGAACCCGATCTGGCCGCTGCTGGAGGAGCACCCGCGGGCGCTGCTGACGGTGGTCGGCGACTACACGTACGTCCGGGCGGACTGGAACGCGAGCGGGGATCCGGCGTTCGGCGTGCCGACGTCGTACTACGCGACGGTGCAGTTCGAGGGGGACGTCCGGCTGGTCGACGACGCGGCGGAGAAGGCGGCGCTGCTGGACCGGCAGCTGCGGCACTTCGAGCCCGACGGTTCGCGGGCGCCGGTGAGCGCGGCGGCGGAGTTCCCGGACCGGCGGCTGCTGCCGGGGATCCGGGGCATCGAATTCACGGTGACCGCGGTGCGGGCGAAGTTCAAGTTCGGCGGGAACCGGACGGCGGAGGAGCGGGAGCGGATCGGGGTCCGGCTGGCCGAGCGCGACGGGCCGCTGGACGCGGAAGCGCTGGCGCAGCTGCGCCGCCGCGGCTGAGGAACCGGCCGCGGCGTGCGCTGTCAGCCGCCGCAGCCCGGGACCGGCAGCACGTCCAGGAAGCCGTGGATGGTCTCGCCGGTGGTGTGGTCCAGCGCGTCGGCGGTCATGTGCTGGGTGACGCCGGGCTGGTTGGCCGTCGGGTGCTGCTCCCGGATGCCCGTGGTCGTCGAGACGTCGTCGCCGGTGAAGAAGACCTTGCCGTTGTCGGCGAAGGTGATGCTCCAGGTCTGGCCGGCGACGTTCGTGTGGATCTCGAACTCCTCCCCCACGACGAACGACCCGCCGGGGCCGTCGTCGTCGTGCTTGGACTTCAGCGTGAACGACGTGCCCAGGCTGCCGAAGCCGTCCTGCTCGTAGGTGGGGCCGCAGCGCCGCTCCAGTTCGGCGAAGCGTTGCCTACGCTGGTCGATACGGGGAGGGGTTACACGTCAGCCGCGCCGGAAGCCGGTCAGCACGGCCACCACCATCGAGGTCGCGCCCGCCAGCCAGCCGACCACGCGGGACAGCTCCACCGCGCGCGTCACGTGTCCTGCGTCCGGGTTGCGGCCCACGCCCAGCACCGGCAGCTCGAGGATCCCGTGCGGGTACACCGTCCGCCCGCCGACCCGGATCTCCAGTGCGCCCGCGAAGGCCGCCTCGACGCGGCCCGCGTTCGGGCTCGGGTGGGCGATCGTGTCGCGCCGCCAGGCCCGCCAGGCGCCGCCCGCCGAGCCGCCGACCACCGGGGCCGCCAGCACCGTCAACGCCGCCGCCACGCGGGTCGGCACCAGGTGGACCAGCTCGTCCGCGCGGTCCACCGCCCAGTGACCGCGGCGGCCGACCCGCGCCCGGCGCAGCAGGCTCACCGCCCGCGCTCCCAGCAGCCCCGGCACACCCGCCAGCGCGCCCCACACCAGCGGGGCCACCACCGCGTCGGACGTGTTCTCCGCGAGCGTCTCCACCGAGGCGCGGGACAGCGCGATCGCGCCGAGGCCGTCCGCCACCCGGGGGTCCAGTTCGGACAGGGTCGCCCTGGCCGGCTCGAACCGGCATTCCTCGAGGTCGCGGGCCAGTTCCGTGCCCTGCTGGGCCAGGCCGGCCGCGCCGAGGACCGCCCAGGTCGTCACCGCCGTCGCCGTGGCCTGCAGCAGCGGACGGCCCCGGCTCGCCCGCTCCAGCAGCGCGCCGCCGGCCACGGCGGCCGCCGTGACCAGGGCACCCGAGCGGGGCGGGAGCCGGCGGAACGCCGTCACGGGGAGCCGACGGCGGGCGTCGCCGAGGGCGCCGTCGGCCGCCACACCCAACACCAGTCCGATCGCGCGCGCCGCGCTCACCCGTGCCCCCCGGCCGCAGAAAACTCCAGTACCCGAGGAGGCTACTCGCCCCGGGAAGCCGCCTCGCCGCGCGTCCGGAAGTGCCCTCTTCAGGGCTCCTGACCAGGGCGCACCCGGACGACGAAACCCCCGCTCAACCCCCGCTGACCAGCGCGGCAATCTCCTCCCGCGCCTGGACGACGATGTCCCGCATCGCCCGCTCCGCCCGGTCCGCGGCCCCGGCCGCCACCGCCGCGGCCACCTCCGCGTGCAGCGCCACCGCCTCCGGCTGCGGCTCCGGCGGCATCAGCCCGTGCCCGGTCCGGCCGGTGAGCACCTCCGCCACGATCTCCGACAGCTGCCCGAACATCGGGTTCCGCGACGCCGTCAGCAGCTGGTCGTGAAAAGCGATGTCGAACCCGAGGAACGCCGAAAGGTCACGCGCCCGGGCCGTGCGCGCGAGCCGCTCCGCCAGCGCACCCAGGCGCCCACGCTCCTCCGGCGTCGCGCGCAGGGCCGCGTACCGCGCCGCGCACGGCTCGATCGCCGACCGCAGCTCGTTCAGCGTCGCCAAGGCCGCCGGGCGGGCCTGGCCGTCGAGCTGCCAGCGGATCAGCCGCGGGTCGTAGTGGTTCCACTCCGCCTGCTCCCGGACGATCACCCCGACCCGGCGCTTGCTGCTGGTCAGCCGCATCGTCTCCAGCACGCGGACGACTTCGCGCGCCACCGTCCGCGAAGCGCCGAAACGCTCCTGCAGCTCTTCGGAGCGCAACACCGTGCCCGGCGTCAGCGCGCCGTTCGCGATCTCCGCGCCCAGCGCGTCCAGGACTTCTTCGTGCTTCACCCGGCCAACCTAACCGTCTGATTCGATTAAGTAGTACTTCATCTTGAATAAGTAGTACTTTTGAGTTTGACTCACCTGGGCACAACGAAGTGGGAGGTGCGGATGACCGTCATCGTGGTGATGGGGGTGTCAGGCTCCGGGAAGACGACGATCGGCACGGCGCTCGCCGAGGCCCTCGGCGTCGAGTACGCCGAAGCGGACACATTCCACCCGAAGGCCAACATCGACAAGATGACCGCCGGTACGCCGCTGACGGACGAAGACCGCGCGCCCTGGCTCGAAGCCATCGCGGGCTGGATCCGCGCGCACCAGGACACCGGCGGCGTGGTGACGTCGTCCGCGCTCAAGCGGCGGTACCGGGACGTCCTGCGCGGCGGCGGTGACGTCTGGTTCGCCCACCTCAGCGGCGACCGGGCCCAGCTGGCCGAGCGGATGAAGACCCGGAAGGGTCACTTCATGCCGGTGTCGCTGCTGGATTCGCAGCTCGCCGACCTCGAACCCCTCGAGCCGGACGAGTCCGGCGTCGTCCTCGACAACACCAGCGGAACTCCGGAAGAGATCACCGAAGCCGCCTTGACCGCTTTCCGGGAGCACGCGTGAACGCCGTCCTCGCCGCCGGCTGGACCGGCCACGACACCCGCCTGATCATCGCGACCGTCGTCGCGATCGCCGTCATCGTCGTGCTGATCACGAAGGTGAAGCTGCACCCGTTCCTGTCACTGGTCCTCGGCTCGCTCGCGCTCGGGCTGGCCGCCGGGATGCCGGTCGACAAGCTGCTCAAGAGCTTCACGACCGGCGTCGGCAGCACGGTCGCGTCCGTCGGCATCCTGATCGCCCTCGGCGCGATGCTCGGCAAGCTGCTCGCCGACTCCGGCGGCGCCGACCAGATCGTCGACACCGTGCTCGGCAAGGCCCGCGGCGCTGCGCTGCCGTGGGCGATGGCACTGGTCGCCGCCCTGATCGGGCTGCCGATGTTCTTCGAGATCGGGCTCGTCATGCTGATCCCGGTGGTGCTGCTCGCGGTCAAGCGCACCGGGAAGCCGTTGATGCTGCTGGGAATTCCGGCCGTTGCCGGCCTTTCCGTGCTGCACGGCCTGGTGCCGCCGCACCCCGGCCCGCTCGCCGCGGCGGGCGCGCTGAACGCGAACGTCGGCGTCACGCTGGCGTTCGGCCTGCTCGTCGGCATCCCGACGCTGGTCATCGCGGGCCCGCTGTTCGCCCGCGTGGCGGCCCGGCTGGTCCCGGACGCGGCGCCGCCGGAGCGGCTGATCCCGGAGCGCGCGGACACGGACAAGCCGCGGCCGAGCTTCGCCGCGACGCTCACGACGGTGCTGCTGCCGGTCGTGCTCATGCTGGCGAAAGCGCTCTCGGACATCCTGCTGGCCAAGGACAGCCAGGCCCGCCGCGTACTGGACTTCGTCGGCGACCCGCTGATCGCGCTGCTGGCGGCGGTGCTGGTGGGGATGGTACTGCTGGGCCGCCCGGCCGGCCTCGACCGCGCCCGGCTGTCCACTGTGGTCGGTGACTCGCTCGGCCCGATCGCGGGGATCATCCTGATCGTCGGCGCGGGCGGCGGCTTCAAGCAGACCCTGGTCGACGCGGGCGTCGGCGACGTCATCACGGGGCTGGCCAAGGACGCGAACCTCTCACCGCTGCTGCTCGGCTGGCTGGTCGCGGTGGCGATCCGCCTGGCCACCGGCTCGGCCACGGTGGCCACGGTCTCGGCGGCGGGCATCGTGGCCCCACTGGCGGCGACGATGGACCCGTCGCACAGCGCGCTGCTGGTGCTGGCGATCGGCGCCGGGTCGCTGTTCTTCTCGCACGTCAACGACGCCGGGTTCTGGCTGGTCAAGGAGTACTTCGGGTTGTCGGTGGGCCAGACGCTGAAGAGCTGGTCGGTGATGGAGACGCTGATCTCCGTGGTGGCGATCGCGCTGATCCTGCCGCTGTCGCTGATCGTCTAGCCGCGCCACGAAGGCCGTCACCCGGTGCGGGTGGCGGCCTTCTTCGCACGTTGACATGTGACCTTTTGGTCACCTATTCTCGCTCACGTGCCCGACGACGACCTGGTGTTCAAGGCGCTGGCGGATCCGACCCGCCGGTTCCTGCTCGACCTGCTCTTCGAGCGTGACGGCCGCACGCTCACCGAGCTGGAGACCCAGGTGGAGATGACCCGCTTCGGCGTCATGAAACACCTGAAACTCCTCGAGGAGGCCGGGCTCGTCGTCGCCAGGAAGGAAGGCCGGGAGAAGCGGCACTTCCTCAACCCCGTCCCGATCCGCCAGATCCACGACCGGTGGATCGACAAGTACACCGAGCGCCACGTCACCGCGCTCCTCGACCTCAAGAACGAGCTGGAAGGCGAAGAACCATGACCGACACCGTGCAGGTCTACCGCGTCTACATCAAGGCGTCGCCGGAGCGCATCTGGGACGCCATCACGAAGCCCGAGTGGACGGCGAAGTACGGCTACACCGGGCTCGTCGACTTCGACCTGCGCCCGGGCGGCAAGCACCGCACGCGCCCGACGCAGGCGTTCATCGACGCCGGGATGACCGGCGATCTCGTCGACGGCGAGGTACTGGAAGTGGACCCGCCGCGGAAACTCGTGCTCACCTGGAAGCTGCTGATGGCGCCCGGGGACGTGAGCGAGGAGCCCTACACGAAGCTCACCTACGAGATCGAGGAGTCCAAGACCGCCGGGACCCGGCTGACCGTGACCCACGACGTCACCGGCGCGCCCACGATCGCCGGGATGGTCAGCGGTTCCTTCGAGCGGCTCGACGCGCCGCCGAACGAGAACGCCGGCGGTGGCTGGGCCTGGATCCTCTCCGACCTCAAGACGCTGCTGGAGACCGGCGACACCATCGTCCCGGCGCCGTAAGGGGGTCTGGCGGAGCCCGTCCCGCGCCGCTTCGGGACGGGCTCCGCCAGGGTCTTCAGACGCGCTGGGTGGCCGCCTTCAAAGCCGCCTTCGCGGCTTCCGGAGCGCCCAGCTCGTCGAGTCCGAACAACGCCGCGCCCACCACGGGGTTCACGTCGACGACGCGGACCACCGCTTTCGGGGCGACCTTCAGGCACCGCTTCTCGATCTCCGCGATCACCGGCGCGCCGATCCCGGTCAGCACGCCGCCGCCGAGGACGATCTCCGGGGCGCCCTCGGTCAGGTCCAGCTCGCGCAGGATCACCGCCGCGAACACGCTGACCTCTTCGACGAACCGCGTCACGATGTCCTGCGCGACCTCGTCCCCGGCCGCCGCGACTTCGAACAGCAGCGGGCAGAGGCCGTGGATCGACGCCGGGTCGATCTCCTCGAAGTGCAGGCCCTGCACCACGTCCAGCAGCGTCGGCTTGCCGAAGTAGGCCGCCACCGCGGGCATCAGCGCGGTTCGCGGGCCGCGGCCGTCCTCGGCGCGCACGGCCCACCACAGCGCTTCCTCGCCGAGCCGGTAACCGCCGCCCCAGTCGCCGGAGATCTTGCCCAGCGCGGGAAAGCGGTGGACGCGGCCGTCGGGGCCGACGCCGGCGCCGTTGATCCCGGCGCCGCAGACGACCGCGACACCCACCCCCGCGCTGCCCGCCCGGAGCAGCGCGAGGGTGTCGTTGCCGACCGTCAGGGTGTCGCTCCACCCGCGCGCCGAGAGCGCCGCGTGCAGCGCCTCCTCCTCGCGCGGGAAGTCCAGCCCGGCCAGGTACGCGGAAGTGTGCACCGCGAACGGCTTCTCCCCGAAATCGGGGTACGCGGCCAGCACCAGGCCCTCCAGCGCCGTGACGCAGGCCGCGACGCCGATGTTCTGCGGCGAAGCGCCGGGGCCTCTCGACTTGCCCAGCACCACGCCGTCTTCCGAGATCACCAGGACCTCGGTCTTGCTGTTTCCGCCGTCGATCGCGATGACTGCCGCCGACGTACTTTTCCCCGCGGAGGCGCAATCAGACACGCTCATCCGCGGGCCCAGGGCAGGTACTCGCGGTTGATCTGGACCAGTGAATCGGCGAGCGTGTCGGCCTTCGTGTACTGGCCGACCAGCGGGTGCGCCAGCAGCGCGTCGGCCACGCGGTCGCGGCCACCCTTCAGCGCTGCCTCCAAAGCCAGGAACTCGTACGCCGTCGTCGCCGAGATCAGGCCTGAGAACTGCGGCTCGACCACCGGTTGCGGAATCGGCGTCGCACCCTTCGAGTCCACAATGGACCGCGCCTCGATGACGGCGTCGTCCGGCAGGAAGGGGAACGTGCCGTCGTTGCGGACGTTCACCACGTGCTCCTCGGCCGGGCCGCCCGCGGTCAGCGCGTGCACCAGCTGCACGGCGGCCTCCGAGTAGTACGCCCCGCCGCGCTTCTCCAGGGACTCCGGCTTCGTGTTCTGCTCCGGGTCGAGGTAGATCTTCAGCAGCTCTTCCTCGACGTCGGACACGACGTCCGCGCGCGGCCGCTCCGTGCGCTGCTTGGTGACCTGCTCGTCGTGCGCGTAGAAGTACTTCAGGTAGTACGACGGCACGACGTTCATCCGCCGCAACCACTTCTCGGGCACGCTGACCTCGTTGGACAGGTACTCCAGGTGCTCATCGAGGAGCTCGGGCAGCCGGTCGACGCCGTCCACCAGAGCGCCGCGCTCCCAGCTCAGGTGGTTGAGCCCGGTGTGGACGAGCTTGACGTCGTCCGCGCCGACCCCGAGCAGCTTGCCGAACTGGCGCTGCAGGTTGATGGCGACGTTGCAGAGCCCGACCGCGCGGTGCCCCTCGTTGAGCAGCGCCCGCGTGACGATGCCGACCGGGTTGGTGAAGTTGACGATCCACGTGTCGTCGCCGGCGATCTTGCGGACGCGGTCGGCGATGTCGAGCACCACCGGGACCGTGCGCAGCGCCTTCGCCAGCCCGCCCGCGCCGGTCGTCTCCTGGCCGACGCAGCCGCAGACGTGCGGGAACGTCTCGTCCGAGCGCCGCGCCCGCTGCCCGCCGACGCGCAGCTGGATCAGCACCGCGGAAGCGCCGTCGACGCCCTCTTCCAGCGACTGCGTCGTCCGCACCCGCGCCGGGTGGCCGGCGTGGTCAAGGATCCGCTGGCTGAACCCGCCGACCGCCTCGACGCGGTAGGCGTCCGGGTCGACCAGCACGATCTCGTCGACGTCCAAAGTCGACCGGCGGCCGGCGATCCCGTCGATCAGCTCCGGCGTGTAGGTGGACCCGCCACCGACGACTGCCAGCTTCATCCCTTGACCCCCGTGAATGTGATGCCCTTGACGAACGACTTCTGCGCGAACACGAACAGCACGATCACCGGCGCCATGATCAGCGCGGTCGCCGCCATCGTCATGTTCCACTCCACGTGGTGCATGCCGCGGAAGGACGCGATGGCCAGCGAAAGCGGCCAGTGGTCCTGGTTCTCGCCGGTGTAGAGCAGCGGCCCGAAGTAGTCGTTCCAGGTGAACAGGAAGCAGAACATGGCGGTGGCCGCGATCCCGGGTTTGGCCATCGGGATCAGCACGCGGTACATCGCCTGGAACTCGTTGCAGCCATCGATCTTCGCCGCTTCGAGGTAGTCCTTCGGAATCGTCAGGAAGAACTGCCGGAGCAGGAAGATCGAGAACGCGTCGAAGAAGAAGTACGGCACGATCAGCGGCACCAGCGTGCCGGTGAGGCCCAGCCGGACCCACAGGTCGTACAGCGGCACGACGGTGACCTGCGGCGGCAGCAGCATCGCCGCCACGGTCAGCATGAAGAACAGGTTCTGCCCGCGCCACTTGAGCTTCGACAGCGCGTACGCGGCCGGGATCGCCGAAAGCAGCGCGCCGACCGTGGCCAGCGCCGAATACAGCAGGCTGTTGCCGAAGTATTCGAGCAGCGGCGCCTTCTGGAACACCTTGACGAAGTTCTCGAAGTGCCATTCGGTCGGCCACAGGCTCGCCGTCATCGCCTGGTCGCTCTTCATCACCGCGGTGAGGAAGACGAACAGCAGCGGCAGCATGAAGATCACGCCGAGCGCGATGCCGACCGAATGCAGCGCGATGAACGACAGCCGCTTGTCCCAGTTCCGCTTGAACCGCACCTTCGGCGGTACGCCCGCCGCCTTCTGCGGCGCTTCGGCCAGTGCGGTCATGCCCCCACTCCATTCATGCGGGACACCCGCACCCGGTCGGGGTCATGAACAGGCTGTCGCGAGGGTATGTTCATGCCCCCTCCTCCTGGTGCTGGGACTTCCTGAGCTGCCGCACGAGGATCCACGTGAAGCCCGAGCTCACGATGAACAACAGGACGGCCATCGCGGCCGCGTAGCCCATGTTGAAGTAGCGGAAACCCTGGACGTACAGCCAAATCGGGTAGGTCAGCGTCGAGTTCTGCGGTGCCCCGATGAGCTTCGAGTTGCCGGCGACGTCCGCGGTGCCCGCGCTCGCCGAGGCCGCCACGATCGCCTGGGTGAAGAACTGCAGGGCGTAGATGATCGAGTTGACCACGCCGAACAGCAGCACCGGCGAGATCGACGGCAGCGTGACGTGCCAGAACCGGCGGACCGGTCCGGCGCCGTCCAGCTCGGCGGCTTCGTACTGCTCGGCCGGGACGTCCAGCAGCGCGGCCAGGATGATGATCATCAGCTCGCCGGAGCCCCACAGCGCCAGCAGTGTCAGCGCGGGCTTGGACATGGCCGGGCTGTTGAACCAGAGGCCGCCGTCGATGCCGACGAGCCGCAGGAACCGGTTGACCGGGCCGAACTCCGGGTTGAACACGAAGACGAACGCCAGCGTGGCCGCCGCGGGCGGGGCGAGGGTCGGCAGGTAGCAGAGCGTCCGGACCAGGCCGACGCCCGACTTCAGCCGCGAAATCACCGACGCGATGCCGAGGGAGAACACCACGCGGCAGACCGTCAGCACGACCACCAGCCACAGCGTGTTGTACGCGGCCGTGCCCACCAGCGGCTCGCTGGTGAACATCCGGACGTAGTTGTCGAAGCCGATGAACTGCGGCGGGTTGATCAGGTCGTAGCGGGTGAAGGAGTAGTAGACCGTGGCGATCAGCGGGTAGCCGAAGAAGATGAGGAACCCGAGGAACGCCGGGGCCATGAAGAACAGCACGGTCCGGCGGCGCTTGGCCCGGCGGGCCCCCGCCCGCACCTTGGCCGGTGCGGACGGGGAACCGTCGGTCTTGGCGACGAGCGTGGTCATCCGCCCGCGCCCTTCTGCTTCAGCTCGTCGTTGATCTGCGCGTCGACCTTCTGCAGGCCCGCGGTCAGATCGGGGATCGAGCCGGCCTGCCACTTCTCGGCGAAGTCGTTGACCGCCTTGAGGTGCGCGTCACCGATCGGCGTGGTCTGGTTCGAGACGAGCTTGCCGCTGTCGTACATGTCGAGGAACGTCTTGAACTGCGGCTGCAGGTCGAGGCGCGGCGACGTCAGCGAGGCCTTCGTGCTGGGCACGTTCTTCAGGCCGTTGGCCATGTCCACCAGGGTGTCGGTGTCCAGCGTGACCTGCTTGATCAGCTCCCACGCGGCGCCGGGGTTCTTGGCGCCCTTGGGGATGGCGATGATCGTGCCGGTGGTGAAGGCACTTCCGTACTTGTCCGCCATGGTGGTGAGCACCGGGGCGGGCGCGGTGGCGTAGTTCAGGGTCGGCGCCTGGTCCTTGATGAACGCGGTGCGGAACTCACCGTCGTAGATCATCGCCAGCTTGCCCTTCTGGAAGCCGTTGTCGGCGGAGTACTCGTCCCCGAGACCGGCCTTGAACTTCTCGACCTTGTCGTGGCCGCCGAGCGCGTCGATCAGCTTCTGCTGGAACTCGAACATCGCCTTCCAGCCGGGGTTGGTGGCGAGGTCCGACTTGCCGTCCGGGCCGAGGAACGGCGCGCCGAAGTTCGGCGCCCAGTACTGGGCCTGGTTGGCGTAGAACGGCATCGACGGCAGGAAGCCGGCGACCTTGATCGAGCCGTCCGCGTTGTACTCGGTCAGCTTTTTGGCGTCCTCGAGCAGCTCGTCCGTGGTCTTCGGCGGCGAGGTGACCCCCTTCGCCGCGAACATGTCCTTGTTGTAGTAGAAGCCGTAGACGTCGGCGAGCATCGGCATCGCGCACCGCTTGCCCTGGTACTCGGTGTAGTTGCGGACCGCTTCGGGGATTTGGTTCAGGTCGATCTTGTCGCGGTCGATGTAGGGCTTGAGGTCCTGGAAGCTGCCGGTGGAGCACCAGGCACCCAGGTTGTCGGTGTAGAAGGAGATGGCGACGTCCGGTGGATTGCCGCCGCGGATCGACTGGGTGAGCTTGTCGTCGTCCTGGTTGCCCTCGTGCTTGATCTCGATGTTCGGGTACTTCGCCTTGAGCTTGTTCAGGCCTGCGGTGACCACGCCGTACTCGCGGTCGGTGAACTTGGAGTACACGGTGATCGTGAGCTTGTCGTCCTTGCCGGGCGCGGCGGCCGTGTCACCCCCGCTCGGGGCGGCGGCGCCGGAACAGGCGCTGGTCAGCAGGACGGACGCCGCGGCGGCGGCCACCAGCAAGGCGCCACGGCGGGTCCGGGTGGTCGGGGGCATGGCCCTCCTCCTCATCGGTTGGGCTACTGGAGTCGTGAACGGGTGCTGTCGCCCTCGGGCCGGCGCGACCCGAGGAGCGTGGGGGTGACGACGCCGAAGACGTCCTCACGGGTGGTGGCGAGCGCCGACTGCAGCGCGCCCGCGCGAACGGCGTTGCCCTGCACGGAAGCGCAGCCGACGGGCGTGCGCGGCAGGACGAGTTCGTGCAGCTTCTCCTGCACGAGCGCGGCGAACTCTTCGCCGCCGGCCCGGCTGGTGTCGCCGCAGAGGAGCACGAGCTGGGGGTCGGCGACGGCGACGAGGTTGGCGACGCCCCCGGCGACCCTTCTGGCGAGATCGTCGAGGAAGGGGTGGCCTTTCCCGGCTTTCTCCACTGCTTCCCAGGCGGTTCCGGCCTCGATGCCGTGCGCGGCGGCGAGCCGGCAGATGGCGGGCGAGTCGACCAGGTTGCCGAACCGGGCGCCGGCCTCGGGCCAGACGTCCCCGGTGTCCACGGTGGCCGGATCGGGGACCCGCATCCAGTCGATCTCGCCGCCACCGCCGGTGGCGCCGCGCAGGAGCCGCCGCCCGATGACGACGGCACCGCCGACGCCTTCGGACAGCCAGACCATGACGAAGTCGTCGACGTCCTGCGCCATCCCGACGGTCATCTCTTCGACGGCGACCAGGTTGACGTCGTTTTCGATGAGGACGTCGACGCCGAGCTCGTCGCTGAGCTTCTGCGGGACGTCGAAGCCCAGCCAGCCGGGGATGTGCGGGGCGGAGGAGAGCAGGCCGGTGCGCGGATCGAACGCCCCCTGCGCGCCGATCACCACGTGGGCCAGGTCTTCCCTCCGGATGCCGGCTTCTTCGGCGACCCTCTGGAGTGCTTCGCCGAAGGTCCCGACGACGTCGGCACCGGCGTGCACGGGCAGCGGGGTCCGGTACTCGGCGAGCACGACCCCGGCGACATCGGCCACGACGAAATCGGCCAGATGAGGCGTGAGATCGACGGCGGCGACGAAGGCGAGGCCGCCGTTGGCCGCCCAGAGCTGGGCCCGAGGCCCCCGGCCGCCGCCCCGCACGCCGGCCTTCGTGACGAGGTTGTCCTGCTCGAGCCGGGTGAGCAGCTGGGCGGTGGCGGGCTTGGAGAGCCCGATGGCGAGCTCGAGTTCGGCCCGCGTGAGCGGCCCCTCCCGCAGGAGGACCTCGATGGCGGCGCGATCGTTGATCTCGCGCAGCATCCGCGGGCTACCGGCTCGCACTCGTCCCTCCGGACTTAATTAGGATACTTTACAGACGGTTTCCGGGGACTGTAGTGAGCCGGGGCACAGCCGTCAACGGTCTGGTGAAACGGCCAGGTAACGGCTTGCGGGCGTTGGGCCAGGTGGACGGTGCACCGGTGAACGAGTTGCGCCGGTCGGCGCGCGGTTGGTCAGCGGATTTCGGGTTGCGGCTGTGGGGATGCTGGTCTTCGTGGCGCCTGCCGCACGCCTTCGCGGTCGGCTGCCCCCGCACCCGGCTATCGTCAGAAAGGATTCGAGGAGTGTCCGAAGACGACCAGCAGCTCTGCCGGCGCTGCGGCTTACCCGTGCGGATGCCCCGGGACAACTACGACATCTTCGAACAGATGCACTTCGTGTGCTTCCACTACGCGTTCAAACACCGTTTCGGCGTACCGGACAATGACCCCGACCAGGACTGCGGCCTGCTGAACTGCCCGTCCGCCCCGGCCGCCCGGCACCTGGACCAGCTGGTGGCCGCCGTGAACGGGCTGGCCGCGGACTGCGCGGACGGGGTGCCCGCCTTCTGGGCGAACGACACGCTCCCGCGCTACCTCGAAGCATTGGCCGCATGGCTGAACGACCACGGCGGCGACCACACGATCGGGGGCGCCGAGCCCCGGTGGAGCGGCTGGGAGGTCGTCGCGGACGCGATGCGAGCCGCGACGACCTACGAGTAGCGCCGAAGGCCGCCGAGACGGGCGGCCTTCAGCAGTTCACTCCTCCGCGTCCGCACGCTTCGAGCTTCATTCATCCGGAGGATGCTTCGGCGGTGCCACTTCGCTGCGGCCAACCCCCTCGCGGCTGCCAGGCACTTCCGGTCTTGCCACCCCGTCCGCCCACTGCTTGAACTGGGTCGCCAGCCACTGTTTCGTTTCGCCCGAGATGTAGTCGCGCGCATCTCGCAGGAGCGGATCAACGGCGTGCTCCTGCACTTCCCGGTGGTTGTTCGGTGCGGGGCAGATGAAGATCGCGATGATACGAAGGTTCCTCAGCAGTTCTTCATTGCTGAGGAGAGCGAACAACGGCGAGTGGGCGATGGTGGCAGCTTTGAACGCCGACCACGCCTTGTCCACGACCATGCCCACGACTCGCTCGGTCAGTTCTGACCGCTTCTTCTGCTTACTGGATCTGCAGATGGCTTCGGTGATGACTTCCTTGGCCTTGTCCGGGACCTTCTCGATCACCTTGCCGAACGCCTCGAGAGCCTGCGCGAATCCGATGAACAGGTCGCACCAGGCGTGGTGGGCCATCTGGAGGCAAAGCGCTTTGACTTCCTCCGGACTGCCGTCGAGTTCCTCGAGCACTTCCTGCCAGATGTCCTTCGCCATTGCCCGGGCGAAGGTGGCGACCTGCTCGACCTCGTCCGGCCGATCCGAGTCGGGCTCGTGAGCAACCGGCGCACCCTCGGCTCCGGCGGCCAAGCCGACGGGTTCGGCGGCAGCTGCCCGTTCACCGGCTTGCTCGGCCGTAGCCAGCCGGCCGGAGACCGCTTCCTGGGCTTCGGTCCGAGACTCGATACGAGGTACCGGAGCGGAATCGGGAGCGGAACCGGTGGCGCTCCGCGCGAGCCAGCCGGCGCAGTCGATCCGCACCAAGTCGATGGTCATTTCCTTGGGGTGGATCTTCGTCTTCGTCTTCGTCTTCGTCTTCGTCTTCGGCTTCGCCCCGTACTTCGTCGACCACCAACCCTTCAGCAGGTCAATGATCGAATCGCGTTTCTCCGCGCGCACCGTCTCCGGTTCGCGTGCGATCTCGACCCAGTTGCTCCAGCCGTGCAGTGTGCCACTGCAGTTGCCGCATTTGCAGCCGGGCCTTGTCGCCTTCTCGCAGTTCTCGGGATGCTTTCTGGTCGCTGCCATCGGGTGACCCCTCGCTCGACAACCCTCCGCTGTCGATCTTCCGAGCGGGTTCGCGCGGGCAACACCGCCACGCTGGTAGTCCAGTGGTCACCAATTGTGAGGAACTTCGGTCTCACAAATCCCGGTCGCCACTACAGCCGCAGGAGTGGCCAGTTGGCGGCAGCAATCGGGTGAAACCGGTGGTGAGGGCAAGCGGTAACGCCTGCCCTCACCCGTAAATCACTCCTCCGCGTCCGCCCAGGCCTTCAGCATCACGCGGGCGATCGACGAGTTCCCCGGCAGGATGATCTCCGCCGCCCCGTCTGCGATCGGCGTCGGCCGCGGCCCCGACCCCCGGTCCGCGCTGTTCTCGAACGCCGCGCGCACCTCAGCCCGCGACACCCACAACGCCTCTTCGATCTCTCCGTCCGCCGGCACCAACGGCAGCGATCGGTCCGCCCGGGCCGTGAACCCCAGCATGATCGACCTCGGGAACGGCCACGGCTGGCTCCCCAGGTACCGCACGTCGGACACCGCGGCACCGACCTCTTCGCGGATCTCCCGGACCACGCAGGCCTCCAGGGACTCCCCCGCCTCGACGAAACCCGCCAGGACCGAATACCGCCCCGCCGGCCAGATCGGCTGGCGGGCCAGCAGGACGTGCGAGCCGTTGGTTCCCTCGTACGAGTGCACCAGGCAGATCACCGCCGGGTCCGTGCGCGGGTACTCCTCGCGGCCGTCGTTCGTGCACCTGCTCGCCCAGCCGAACTGGATCAGCTCCGTCGGGCTTCCGCACCTCGTGCAGAACTTCGCCTGGCGGCGCCAGAAGCGCAACGCCTGCGCCGTCGTGAACAGGCCGGCCGACGTGTCGTCCAGGATGTCCCCGTAGCCGCGCAGCTCGACCCAGACCTCGCCGTCCGCTCGCGGGACCTCCTCGACGAAACCCCAGCTCCCGGCCATCTTCACGGTGTCGGCCGAGCCCGACGGTCCGCCCGGCAGTGACCAGTAGTCGACGTCCTGCCACTCGCCGAGGAACACCGCGTCTTCCGGGGGCGCCGAGCCGAAGTCGATCGCCTTGCGGAACGCCAGGGTCGACGCGCCCTCGGCCACCGGGGTGCGCCCGGCGTCGTCCAGGAGGACGACCCGGGCGTCAGGCCAGCGGGCGATCAGCCGCGAAGGGTTGGTGCGCAAGCCTTCCTGGCGGTCCACTGTGGACCGGGACAGGGTCGGCAGGGCACCGAGGGTGAACGGGACGGACATCAGGCCGGCTCGCCAACGACGACGTCGCCGAGCGCCAGGAGTTTGCGCTCCAGCACCGTCGCGTCGCCGACCACCACGCCCGTGAACCGCTTGGGCGCGAAGTACTTCAGCGCCGCCTCCGCCACGTCCTCAGCGGTCACCGCGGCCACGCGCGCCGGGTGCTCGTTCAGCCACTCCAGGCCCAGCCCGGTCGAGGCCAGCGCCAGCACCTGCCCGGCCAGCCCGGACTGCGACGACGTCGACGTCAGCAGCGAACCGATCGCGTACTGCCGCACCGACTCCAGCTCGTCGCCGGACGGCGGGACCTGGCCGAGGCGGCCCAGCTCGTAGCGGGTCTCCAGCAGCGCCGGGGCCGTCGCGTCGGTCGCGGTGTCCGCGTCGACGTTGACCACCGCCGTGCCGTCGGTGAACTCGAACCCGGAGTGCGCGGAGTAGGTGTACCCCTTGTTCTCGCGGATGTTCTCCACCAGCCGCGACGAGAAGTACCCGCCGTAGGCCAGGTTCGCCAGCTGCAGCGCCGCGTAGCCCGGGTCGGTGCGCGGGACCGTCTGCGCCGACAGCCGGATCTGCGACTGCACCGCACCCGCGCGCGGCACCAGCAGCACGCTCGGCCCGGTCAGGTCCGGCAGCGGCGGCAGCCGCACGGCGGAGCGGTCCGACGCCCAGCCGCCGAGCACCTTCTCCAGCTCCCCGATGACGCCGTCCGGGTCGAGGTCGCCGACCAGCACCATGACCGAGCCCCGCGGCAGCACCGACGCCTGGTGCAGCGCCCGGACCTGCTCGGGCGTCACGACCGCGACGTCTTCGGCCTTCGGGACCTCGCGCGTGGCCGGGTGGTCGCCGTAGCGGTGCTTCTGCAGCGCCTCCCGCGCGATCGTGCGCGGCTGCGTGCGCGAGACGGCGATCCGCTCGACCAGCCGCTCCTTCTCGCGCGCGATCTCCTCGTCGGCGTAGGTCGCCCCGGTGAGGACGTCGCCGAGGACGTCGAGGAACGTCGGCAGCTTGTCGGCCAGCGCGGACCCGGTGAGCACCAGGCGTTCCGGGTCGACACCGGCGCCGATGTCGCCGCCGATGAGCGCCAGTTCGGCGTCGATCTCGATGCGGTTGCGCCGCGCCGTGCCGGTCAGGATCGTCTCGGCGAGCACCTCGGCCGTGGCCGGGTGCAGGGCGTCGTCGCCCGCGAACGGGATCCACAGCCGGGCCTCGACCAGCGGCACGGTCGCCTTGCGCACGGCCAGCACGCGCAGGCCGTTCGCCAGCGTCGTGTCCACATGGGACAGGTCGGCGGCGGCCCGCTGCTCCCCGAGCGGCGGCAGCGGCCGCGGTCCCCGCGCGGTGCGGCCGATCTCCTCGGCGCTGCGGTGCGTTGCTGAAGTCACTGCTCGTTGTTCCCTTCCGAAGCGGGCTTGACCACCAGCACGGCGCGCGCGTCCGGGCGCAGCGCCTTCGCCGCCGCCGACACGGCCTCCGCGGTGACGGCGGACATCCGGTCCGCGAGCCGGTACACCAGCGACGCGTCGCCGTAGAGCAGTTCGAACGAGCCGAGGGCCAGGGTCCGCGACACCAGCCTGTCGTGCTCGGAGTGCAGGCTCGCCGTCCAGCGGGCGGTGACCTTGCGCAGCTCCTCCTCGCTCGGCGGGGTCTCGGCGAGCTTCTCCAGCTCGTCGTCCAGCGCGGCGAGCACGCGCTCGCGGGGCACCTCGTGCGGGTGGATCAGGGTGATGGTGAACGTGTCCGGGTCACGTGCCTCGAACGGGCCGAACAGCCCGGCGCCCGCCCCGATGTCGACGACCAGGGGCTCCTTGTGCACCAGCCGCTGCTGCAGGCGGGAGCCGTCGCCGTCGGTGAGCACGCCGGCCAGGACCAGGTAGGCCAGGTAGCTGTCGACATCGTTGATCGGGTCCGGCATCCGGTACCCGATGCCCAGCGCGGGCAGCGGGGCGTGCGCGTCCTCGACCTCGCCGCGCAGCTCGGTGGTCGGCAGCGGCTCGGCGAACGACGGCCGCTCCGGCGCCGGCCGGTGCGGGACGTCGCCGAAGTGCTCCTCGATCAGCTTCTTGGCGTTGTCCACCTCGAAGTCACCCGCCACCGTGAGCACGGCGTTCGCCGGCGAGTAGTAGGTGTCGAAGAACGCCGCGCAGTCGTCGACCGTGGCGCTTTCGAGGTCCTCGAAGCCGCCGTAGCCATTGTGGGCGTTGGGGAACGTCGAGTACAGCACCGGCGGCAGGGTGATCCACGGGAACCCGCCGTAGGGCCGGTTCAGCACGTTGAGCCGGATCTCCTCCTTGACGACGTCGATCTGGTTCGCCAGGTTCTCCGCGGTCAGCTTGGGCGCGCGCATGCGGTCGGCCTCGAGGAACAGCGCCCGCTCCAGCGCGGCGCTCGGGAGCACCTCGAAGTAGTCGGTGTAGTCCGGGTGGGTGGACCCGTTGAAGGTCCCGCCGCTGGACTGCACGTGCCGGAAGTGCGCGAGTTTCTCCAGGCTCTCCGAGCCCTGGAACATCAGGTGCTCGAAGAGGTGCGCGAAACCGGTGCGCCCCTCCGGCTCGGAGCGGAAACCCACGTCGTAGTGCACGCTGACGCCGACCACCGGCGCGGTCGCGTCGGGGGCGAGAACCACCCGCAGACCGTTGTCGAGGGTGTATCGGACGAGCTCGGGATCGGCCATGACCCCACCCTACGACGGCGAGGCGGTGCTCTGCGTCCCGACTGGCTGCTGAGAAGGGGTGTCACCGGCCGCGCCGTCGAGCAGGCGGCCGCGGCGGGCGGCGGCGAACGTCCCCGCCAACCCGGCCGCGAAGGATCCGGCCTGGTCAGGGGTGATGTCGCCGGCGTGCCAGTAGACCCGCGGCGGGTGCTTCAGGCCGTCGAACCCGGCCACCCAGGGGGCCAGTTCGCCCAGAGCGAGCGCGTACGGCAGGCCGCGGGAGAAGACCAGCTCGCGCTGCGGCTTGTCGAAGTCCTTCGCCCGGACCGCGGCGACGCCGCGGAGCCGGCGGGCGACCTCGGCGCCCGCTCGCCGCCGCGCGGGCAGGGCGGCAGAAGCGGCGACGGCGGCGACCCCCGCCAGCGCGAGGATCAGGCCGAGCTGGGCGTACCCGACGGTCAGGGCCAGCAGGGCGGTGAGGAAGACGCCGTAGCAGGCGATCCGGATCCCGGCCCGGCGAAGCCGCCGCGTCCCGAACCAGCCCCGCCGGACGAGGTCGGCCTCCAGCTCGGCGCGGGGGATTTCGACGCGTCGCTGCCGCAGTTCGGCGAGCGTCACCGTGTCGTCCGGCAGGACGGCCTCGAAGACAGCACGTTCGAAGGGCGACAGGTGCTCGTCGGCGGGGTTGCGGCGGGTCAGCCGGGTCCCGTCCTCGCTCACCCAGAGGTAGTTGCGGACGGCGAGGTCGAGCACGGTCGCGGCCAGGTCGAGCGGCCCGGCCCGGCCGCGCAGGAGGACCCCGGTGTGGCCGGGCAGCACCCCGGCCGGGGACGCGAACCCGCCGTTCGCGGCGAGCAGGCTCACCTTGTCCGGTTCGCCTGCGCGGGAGTCACGACGGCGGGCCGCCCCCACCAGCGCGGCCGCGATCAGGAGCAGCGCGCCGAAGGCGACCCAGGCCCAGCCGACCGGGGCGGTGAGCACGAACGCCCCGGCGATCGTCTTCGCCGGGACCAGGACCTCGTCGGCGGGCACGGTGCCCGCGGGCAGCTCGACGGTCGCCGTCATCCGCTGCCCCGCGGCGAGGTTCTGCTGGCTGAAGCGGGTCAGCCCGGCGTGGTCGATCTGCGCGGCCGCGCAGGGGAAGTCGCCGGCGGTGCAGTCGACCGCGGTGGGGATCTTCGGCGCGGCGAAGGAGGCGCGGAGGAACTTCAGCTCGGCGCTCCAGCCACCGGCCAGCTCCCAGGTGACCCGGTCGCCGGCCACCGCACCGTCCACTGTGTACCGGACGACCGAGGTGCCCGCGGTGAGGTGCACGGTGAACACGTCGTCGTCGACGCTCGCCGTCCCGCGGCCTTCGAGGACGACGTCCCGGACGCCGTAGACGCGGTCGCGGTGGTGGGCCGCGGGGACGCGCAGCGCGACCCGGCGGTCCATGGTGAGGCCGTCGGGAACCGAGATCGCCTCGACGACCGACAGCGAGCCGTCGCGCTCGACCTTCAGCTGGATCTCGGCGCTCTGCGGCACCGTGGGCAGGGGCGGCTGGTCCGCGGGGCCGGCGGCCAGGGCGAGCGCCAGCAGCGCCCCGGTGAGCACGCCTCAGCGGGCCGCGGCGGCGGTGAGCACGCCGTCGAGCGCGGTCAGGAACGACGGGAAGTGCGCGCCGAAGCGGCGCAGGTCGGGTTCGGCCTCCATACCGCCGTACCAGTACAGCCCGGCCGAGCCGTCGGCCGCCGGGTTGAGCGCGGCGAAGGCGCCGAGCCAGCGTTCGGTGTCGCCCAGCACGACCGCGTACGGCAGCGAGCGGGAGAACACCAGCTCGCGGTCGGCGGGCGGGATGTCCTCGGCGCGCGCGGTGTGCAGGTAGTCGAGCAGGCCGCGGACCTGCCCGGCCAGCGCCCGGCCGCGGGCGGTGCGGGACGGCAGCAGCGCGGCCACCGCGACGACGGCGAGCCCGGCCAGCGCGACGGCCACGCCGAGCAGCGCGTACCCGATGGTGAAGGTGAGCACCGCGATGGCGGCAAGGCCGAGGGTGAAGATTCCGGCGCCGAGCCAGGTCAGCCGGCCGCGGGCGGTGTCGGGGCGGCGGGAGAACCAGCGCTTGCCGACGACGTCGGCGTACATCGCGTCGCTGATCCGGCGCAGGTCGAGGCCGCCGCGGGCGCGCAGCTGCGACACGAGCACGGTGTCGGTGCCCGGCGGCAGCAGGGTTTCGCAGACGGCGCGCTCGAAGTCGTGGAGGTGCTCGTCCGGCGGGTTGCGGCGGGCGATCTGCCAGTCCGGACCCGGGACTTCGGCCAGCCACAGGTAGTTGCGGACGGCCAGGTCGACCACGGTGGCGCTGATGTCCACGACGTCGACGGTCTCGTCGACGACCGTGCCGACCTGCCCGGGCAGCACGCCGTCCGGGCTGGCGAAGAAGACGCGGTCGCCGTCGCGCAGGAGGACCTCGACCGGCCCGGTGGCGGCGCGCAGCGCGCCGGCGTCCTGCTTGCGGCGGCGCCACACGAAGAGGGCGGCCGCGACGAGGAAGGCGAGCAGGACGGCGAAGGCGATGCCGGTCAGTGGCGTGAGGGCGAAGGCGTTGGCGAGCAGGCCGATGGCGGCGAACTCCGCGTTCGCCGGCGTGGTGCCCGCGGGCAGGCCGACGAGGAGGTCGACGCGGTCGCCGGGGCGGACGTCGTTCTGTTCCAGCCGCACGACCCCGGTGTGGTCGAGCTCGGCGAGGGTGCAGCGCTGGCTCGAGCCGACCGGGCCGGCCAAACAGTCCACAGGGGACAATTGCGGCGAAGGGGCGAGCAGCGACGCGGTCAGCTTGGCGACCGGGGTGTCGAAGCCGCTGCCGACCTGCCAGCGGGCCTGCTGCCGGCCGCCCTGGTCGGCGACGGCGCCGTCGACGGTGTAGCTGACGCTGCTGGTGCCGGCCGGGAAGGTGAGGACGAGCTGGTCGCCGGTGAGTTCACCGGTGGCGCCCTCGGTCTTGACGTCGCGGACGGCGAAGACGCGGTCCTGGTCGTCGCTCGCCGGGACCTTCAGCGGGACGCGCGAGGTGAGGTGCTGCCCGCCGGGGACGGTGACGCGCTCGGTGACGGAGAGGGTGCCGTCGCGCAGGAGCTTGAGGGCGACGTCGGCGGTGGTGCCTTCCGGCCGGGCGTCCTGGCCGGTGAGCAGCTGGGGTTTCTTGACCTGGTCCTCGGGCTGGTTCGGCAGGACGGGCCCGGCCGAAGGCCCCTGCGCACCGGCGGGCCCGGCGGCAGCCACCACGGCCACGACGGCGACCGCGGCGGCGACCGCCCATTTCTTCGACACAGCACCACACCCTAGAGCACCCGATCTATGCTGACGCCCGGAACGGCGCGATCACCGCAGGTACGCCGCTTCCGACGGGGAAATCGCACGGGGGGTTCCACTCGATGACGCACGGCCCGCAGGGTCCCGGGGGCGGTCCTGGCCCCGGTCCCGGTCATGGCCCCGGATCCGGATCCGGTCCCGGTCACGTCCCTGGCTCCGGCCCAGGTCCGCACGATCCGCGCCGCCCGGTGCCGCCGCCGGGAGCGCGGCCGCTGCCGCCGCCCGGGGTGCGGCCGCTGCCGGGGCAGGGTGGGCCGCCGGGCCGCTTCGGAGCGCCCGGGCCGGGTGGCCGGCCGGTCCCCCACGGTGCTCCCGGGCCGGCCGGGCCCGGCACACCCGCACCGCCGAACCCCTTCGGGGCACCCGGCGGGCCGGTCCAGCCGCACGGGACTCCGTACGGTCGCCCGCTCCCGCCGCCCGCGCGGGCTCCGCTGCCACCTCCCGTCGCCGCGCCGCCGCCCGTCTTCACCCCCGGCTATGCCGCGCCGCCCTCCTTCGGGCCGCGGTTCGCGCCCGGCTACACCCCCTACGTCGCCAAGAAGTCGAACACCGGTGTCATCGTCGCCGTCGCCATCTTCGCGATCGTCGCCGTCGCCGGTGGGCTCATCGCCGCCGTGGCGCTGTCCGGCAACCACAAGCGGCACGTCGCCGACGCCGGCTACGCCAGCACCTACCCGACCACCACCGAGGAAACCACCACCGAAGCGACGACCACCACCGCCGCGAGCACGTCGTCGGCCGAAGAAACCACGGCCACCCGCACCACCGAACGGGAAACCCCGACCTCACCACCGCCGTCCGGGCCGCGGTCGGTCGTGGCCACCGGCGACAACCCGCTCTTCGCCCGCGCGGACTACGGCCTGCAGAACATCCCGTGCTCACTCAGCCGCTGGGCGACCGACCAGGCCAGCGTCCAGCGGTTCTTCCAGTCCGGCATCGGCTGCCTCGACGCGATGTGGTCGCGCATGCTCGGCGCCGCCGACCTGCCGTTCAAGTCGCCGAACCTGTCGGTGCCGCGGTCGCTGTCGGAATCGTCGACCCCGTGCGGCAGCGGGGGCACGACCACCGGCGTCACGCCGTTCTACTGTTCGGCGAACAACACGATCTACATGCCGATGGACCGCATCGAGCTCGACGTGTGGGGCAACCACCCCGGTCCGTACCTGTCGATCCTGGCCCACGAGTACGGCCACCACGTGCAGAACATGTCGGGCATCACCGAGGCGTTCGCCAACCAGCGCTACGACGCGGGCGCCGACTCCGCGGCCGGCCTCGAACTGTCCCGCCGGCTGGAACTCGAGGCCCAGTGCTTCTCCGGCATGTTCCTCGGCTCAGCCTCGGTCTCGGGCGGCTCGGTCGACAAGAACGTCTACAACGAAGCCTGGAACGCCCAGGACCGCGGCGACGACTACGCCCGCAACGGCAAACGCGACCACGGCAGCGCCAGGCACAACATCAGCTGGTGGCAGCACGGCGCCACCAAGAACCGCAACCAGCAGTGCAACACGTGGCTTTCGCCCTCGGGCGACGTCTCGTAGCGCCGGTCAGCTCGGCGGGGTGAACGGGTTCTCCACCGGCACCGGCGTCCCGGACGGCGGGGTCGGCGGCTCCGGCGGGACACCGCCCGGCTGCGGCCCCGGCCAGGAGGGCTGAGCCGCCTGCGGCCCCGGGTACGGCTGGTAACCCGGCCGCGTCTGGGCGACGTACGCCTGGAACGCCCGCGCGTGGTCCCGGTTGCGCCGCTCCGCGAGCACCGCCGACAGGAACGCCCACGGCGGCACCCCGGGCGGCACCGGGGTGCCCAGCGCGTTGCCCACCTGCTGCGCGAGCCCCCAGCCGAGTGCGTGCGACGCTTCCGGCCGCAGCTCGCGGAACCGGGCCAGGAACTGGCGGCTCGCCAGCGCGAGGTCGTCCGGGAGCCGGGTCAGGTCGAGCTGGGCCGCCCAGCCCTCGAGGCCCGGCGGCATCGCGATCGGCGCGTGCGCCGCGCCGTCCGGGACGCGGTCGCGGACCACCAGGGTCCCGGCCAGGAAGTCGCCGACGCGGCGGCCGTTCGACGAGCACAGCGACACGATCACCGCGACCGCGCCGAACAGCCCGAGCGCCCAGAAGTCCACGACGAACCCCGCGAGCCCGCGGACCAGTGCGTGCCGGAACCGGATCGGGCCGCCGTCGACGCGCACCACCCGCAGGCCCACCGCCATCTTGCCCAGCGAACGGCCCCGGGTCAGCGTCTCGGAGATGACCGGGTAGCCGACCATCACCAGCACCAGGCACACCAGCAGCAGGGCGACGAACAGCGACTCGTCGCCGGTCTGCACCGTGAACGAGAGGATCAGGGCCGCCCCGATCAGCAGCGCCACCTGCAGCAGGACGTCCAGCGCCAGCGCCAGCGCGCGGCTGGCGAGCTTGGCCACGCGCAGGTCCAGGACGACCGCTTCGCCGGTGACCAGCTCCGATTCCTCAAGCACGGGTCCAGCGTATCGACGGATAGGGTGGCCGGTGTGGATGTGGACGTCTTCGTCGCCGCGCACTCGGCGGAGTGGACCCGGCTCGGCGAGCTGGTCCGGCGCGGCGGCAAGCTGACCGGGCCCGAGGCCGACGAGCTGGTGACGCTCTACCAGCGGACCGCGACGCACCTGTCGATCGTGCGGTCGGTCGCGCCGGACCCGGCGCTGCTCGGCCGGCTGTCGGACCTGGTCGCGCGCGGCCGGTCGGCGGTCTCCGGGTCGCACAACCCGGCGTGGCGCGAGGTCGCCCGGTTCTTCACGCGCCGCTTCCCGGCCGCCGTCTACCTGTCCCGGCGCTGGTGGATCCCGGCCGCGCTGGTGTCGATCGCGGTGATGGTGGCGATCGCCGTCTGGGTCGCGCGCGACCCGGTCGTGCGGGCGTCACTGGGCTCCGCGGCCGAACTGAACGAGCTGACCAAGCCGGGCGGCGACGCGGAGTCCTATTACTCGACCGGGCCGGCGGCGTCCTTCGCGGCGCACGTGTGGACGAACAACGCGTGGGTGGCGGCGACCTGCCTGTTCCTCGGCGTCGCGCTGGGCCTGCCGGTGATCGCCGCGCTCTGGATGAACGCGCTCAACGCCGGGGTGATCATCGGCGCGATGAGCGCGGCCGGCCGCGGCGACGTGATGATCGGTCTCCTGCTCCCCCACGGCCTCCTGGAGCTGACGGCGGTGTTCGTCGCGGCCGGAACGGGCCTGAAGCTCGGCTGGACGGTGATCGACCCGGGCCGCCGCTCCCGCACGGCGGCGCTCGCCGAGCAGGGCCGGTCGGTGGTGGTGATGGCGCTCGGGCTGACGTGCGTGCTGTTCGTGACCGGGGTGATCGAGGCGTTCGTGACCCCGTCGGGCTGGCCGACGTGGCTGCGGGTGGGCATCGGCGTGGCGGTGGAAATCGGCTTCCTGGTCTACGTCTTCACCCTCGGCAGGCGCGCGGCGAAGGACGGCGAGGTCGGCGACCTCGACGCCCGCGACACCGGGGACGCACTGCCCGAAGCGGCCTAAAGCCGTCCGGCGGCTTTCAAGGCCAGGTACCGGTCCGCCAGCGCCGGCGGCAGTTCCTCCGGGACCGCGTCCACCACACTCACCCCGTGCCGCACCAGGCGCTCGGTCATCCGGCTGCGCTCGGCCGTCGTGCGAGCGGCCGACGCCGCGTCGTAGACCGCTTCCGCGTCGCCGCGGGCCGTCAGCATCTCCGCCACCCGCGGGTCCGCCACCGACGCCACGATCAGCTCGTGGCGGCCCCGCAGCGAGCTCAGCACCGGGAACAGCCCTTCCTCCAGCGGCGCCGCGTCCAGCCCGGTCAGCAGCACGACCAAGGCGCGGCGGCGCGTCCGCTGCAGCACCTCCGCGATCATCCCGCGCGCGTCCGTCTCCACCAGGGACGGTTCGAGCGGGGCCATCGCGTTCACCAGCGACGTCAGCAACGACGCTCCCGACGACCCCTGCACCGCCGCCCGCAGGCGCCGGTCGTAGGCCAGCAGGTCGACGCGGTCGCCGGCCCGGGAAGCCAGTGCCGCCAGCAACAACGCCGCGTCCATGGCCGCGTCGAGGCGCGGTGCGTCGCCCACCCGGCCCGCCGAAACGCGGCCGGTGTCGAGGACCAGCACCACGTGCCGGTCGCGCTCCGGCCGCCAGGTCCGGACCATGACGTCGGCCGCCCGCGCGGTCGCGCGCCAGTCGATCGACCGGACGTCGTCGCCGATGACGTACTCGCGCAGCGAGTCGAACTCCGTGCCCTGGCCGCGGATCAGCACCGCGTTGCGGCCGTCGAGCTGCTGCAGCCGCGCCAGCCGCGACGGCAGGTGCTTGCGGCTGTGGAACGGCGGCAGCACCCGGACCGTCCACGGCACCGCGTGCGAACCCTGGCGCGCGGCCAGACCCAGCGGGCCGACCGACCGGACCGTCACCCGCGCCGCCGTCCGGTCGCCGCGCCGGGTCGGCCGCAGCGAGGTCACCAGCGCCCGCCGCTCCCCCGCCGGGACGCGCAGCGCATGCCGGTCTTCGGCGCCCGCGCTGGGCGGCCACGCGTCCCGCAGCTGCCCGCGCACCGCCCGGCCGCCCGGGTTCGCGACCACGAGCCGCACCTCGCACGGCTCGCCGAGCCGGACCGACGTGTCGCCCGAGCGCGCGAACGCCAGCGCCCGCACGCTGCCCGCCAGCGCCAGGTCGGCCAGGACGAGCACCAGCAGCACCGCGCCGACCACCAGCAGCCCGGTGACCGACGGCAGGAGCAGCCCGACCACCAGCGCCCCGAACAGCGCCAGCAGCCCGAGCCTTCCGGTGACCGCCATGTCAGCGCGGCACGGGCACGGACGCGAGCACGCGGTCCAGCACGCCGTCCGCGGTGACGCCCTCGAGCTCGGCCTCCGGCCGGACGTCGAGGCGGTGCCGCAGCGCGGGCCGGGCGAGCGCCTTGACGTCGTCCGGGGTCGCGTAGTCGCGGCCGGCCAGCCACGCCCACGCGCGGGTCACCGCCAGCAACGCCGTGGCGCCACGCGGGGAAACGCCGATCCGCACCGAAGGCAGCGACCGCGTCGCCCGGCACAGGTCGACGACGTACCCGATCACCTCGGGCCCGACCGTCACCCGGGCCACGGCTTCGCGCGCGGCCGCAAGTTCCGGGGCACCGGCGACCGCCTTGAGACCGGCCGCCGCGAGGTTGCGCGGGTCGAAGCCCTGCGCGTGCCGCCACAGGATGCCGATCTCGTCCTCGCGCGAGGGCGCCGGCATGGTCAGCTTGAGCAGGAACCGGTCCAGCTGCGCCTCCGGCAGCGGGTAGGTGCCCTCGTACTCCACCGGGTTCTGGGTGGCGATCACGATGAACGGGTCCGGCAGCGGCCGCGACTTGCCGTCGATCGAGACCTGCCGCTCCTCCATCGCCTCCAGCAGCGACGACTGCGTCTTCGGCGGCGTCCGGTTGATCTCGTCGGCGAGCAGCAGGTTGGTGAACACCGGCCCCTCGCGGAAGGAGAACTCGCCGCTGTGCGCGTCGTAGACGATCGACCCGGTGACGTCGCCGGGCATCAGGTCCGGGGTGAACTGCACGCGCGTGGTCTCCAGGTCCAGCGCCGCGGCCAGTGCCCGCACCAGCAGCGTCTTCGCCACGCCCGGGACGCCTTCGAGCAGCACGTGGCCCCGGCAGAGCAGCGCCAGGATCAGCCCGGTGACGGCGGCTTCGTTGCCGACGACGGCCTTGCCGACCTCGGCGCGCAGCGCGATCAGCGCGTCGCGGGCCCCGGTCGCGTTCTCGGTACCGCTGGTCAAGTTCGCCCTGCCTCTCGTTCCACCTGATCGAGTTCCCCTGCCAGCCGGACCAGCGCGGGGTCGTCGGGCACCGGCGGGCCGTAGAGGACCGCGCCGACGTCGGCCGCCTGCCGCCCGGTCCGCGTGCTCACCGACTCCACCAGCGCCGCCGGATCGGCGTCGCGCGGCAGGCCCAGCGCGGTGCGCAGCCGGCCACGGGCCGCTTCCCGCAGTGTCTCGCCCGCGTGCCCGGCCGCCTTCGCCCGCCGGTACAGCCGCGCGCGGCCCTCGGCCGTCTCGGCCGCGCGGACCACGATCGGCAGCGGCTCGGTGACCACCGGGCCGAGCCGGCGGGCCCGCCACAACGCCAGCAGGGCCACCGCGACGAACGCCTGCGCGGCCCCGTAGTACCAGCCGTCCGGGATCAGGTCGAAGATCGACCGGCGGGAGTTCTCCAGCGCCGGGTCCGACGCCGACGGCAGGTACCAGACGAGCTTCGGGTGCGCGCCGAGCAGGCGCAGCGCCAGCGCCGCGTTGCCCTGTTCGCCGAGCCGCTCGTTGGTCAGCGGCGCCGGCGTGCCGAGCAGCGTCGTCGTGCGGTCCCCCTCGGCGAGCTGCAGCAGCGTGCCGCCGCCGTCTTCGCCGGGGTAGCACGAGCGCGCGCCCGGCGAGGCGTAGCCGATCCCGCCGAGCGTGGCGTCGCCGGCCGCGACCGCCGCGGCGACCGTGCACCGCGGGGACAGCGTCCCGACTTCGCTGCGCCCGGCCGGGTGCACCAGCGGCAGCGAATCGCGCAGGGTCACCTCTCCCGGCGTCACCAGTACGACGTCGGCCGCGCGCTCCCGCAGCGCGTCGAACCGCGCGCCCGGGGCCACGTCCGGGGCGGTGACCAGCAGCGTTGCGCCGTCACCGGTTTCGGCGTCCGCTTCGGCGGCCGTGCGCACGGTCCGGACGTCGACGCCCTGGTCCTTCAGCAGCTTCACGAGCGCGTGCGCGCCGCCGGGTTCGTACGAGCCGGGTTCGAGGCCGCCGTAGGCCTGCTCGCCGCGGCCGAGCAACAGCAGCGCCCCGGCGACGAAGATCAGGGCGAGGAGGGCGAGCGGGATACGGGCACCGCGCCAGATCCGGCGCAGGTCCGGCGAAACCGCGGTGCTCATGCCGCCTCCGCGCCAGGGAGTACGCCGGCGGTGGTCGTCACGGGGCCGCCATGGCGACCGGCCGCGCACGGCGGCAGTGCTCGTCCAGCTCGGTCAGCGTGCGGTACGCGGCTTCGGTGCCTTCGCGGCCGCCGTAGTGGACGTCGTCGAAGAGCCGGGCGCCCTCCCGCAGCCGCCCGGCGACGTCCGGCAGCAGCACGCCGGCTTCGGCGGCGGCCTCGTCCGCCGTCCGGCCGGAGCGGATGTCGAGCAGCGCGCGTTCCTCCAGGGACCGCACGACGGCGCGGAAGCGGTCGCGCACGGCGTCGTCGAACCGGCCCGCGGCGGCGGCCTCGCCTGCCGACCGGCGGTAGTCGGCGGCGCTGCGGCGCTGCCCGCCGAAGACGACGCGGCCGGCCCGCGCCGCCCGGGCGACCTTGCCGGTGCGCAGCCGGATCACCACGACCAGCACGATCAGCAGCGCGAGGATCAGCACCACGCCGAAGATCCCGCCGGGCACACCCGAAGACAGGCTGTTCAGCAGCTTGTCCAGCTGCTCGCCCAGCCACCGGCCGACCTCCTGCAGGAAGCTCGGCCGGGCGTCCCGGTACTTCGGGTCGGAAAGTTCCTGCTCGGCCGCGCGGCGGGCCGCGTCCCGGTCGATGTCGACCGGGACGTCCGTCAGCCGGAAGGTCACCATGCCTGTGGCGGCTGCACCCCGGCGGCGCGGGCCAGTTCGATGTCCATGCCTTCGCGGCGCATCCGCTGGTCGAGGTAGACGATCACGGTGACCAGCGCGACGAACGGGATCGCGATGGTGCCGGCGATGATCTGCCCGGCCGAGGCCAGCAGCAGGTCACCGGTGCTCGGCACGGTCACCTTGCCGGGGGTGAACATGCCGCTGAACATGCCCGTGCCGAGGGTGAACGGCAGCTGGATGATGTTCTCGAAGAACGACTCGATGATCCGGGCCAGCAGCAGCACACCGAGCACCCGCCAGAACGCGCCGCTGACCAGCTTGACCGAGCGCGAGAACGCGGCGCGGAACGTGCCGCGCTCGAGTACCAGCGCCGGGGCGGCCAGCGCCCAGAACACCCAGACGACCACGCCGGGGATGATGCAGAGCATGACGCCGATGGTGCTCAGCAGCGCGTAGACGAACGCCACGCCGAGCAGCGGCAGCAGCCGCGGCTGCACCTCGCCCCAGGCGATGCCGAAGGTGACCTCGCGGCCCAGTGCGGCGCGGCCCATCACCGCGGCCATCAGGCCGGTGGTGACGGTCAGCAGCAGCGTCTGCACCAGCGTCGAGGAGATGAGCACGATGAAGAGGTCGCCGAACGTGCCGAAGAGGGCGTTGCGGAGCTCCTCTTCGGTCGCCGCCGGGCCGAGGTCGACCGTCGTGGCGAAGCTCTCCAGGTCGGTGAGCACGTACTTCTGGAGGACGAAGGTGAGCGCGGCGCTGAGCACCGCCACGACCGCGCCGATGCCGAGGATCAGCAGCGCGTGCCTGCGGATCGCGGTGATCGCGCCGTCGAGGATGTCGCCGATGTTGAGCGGCCGCAGCGCGATCACGCCGGGCTTGCCGAGCCCGTGCGGGCTCCAGCGCGGCTGCTGGTACTGCGGCTGCTGCCCGGTGAACGGCGGCAGCGCGTCCGGCCGGTAGCCGGGCCCGTGCTGCCAGCCCGGGGGCGGGGTCGTGGGAGCCGCCTGCGCGTCCGGCGCCTGCCACCCGCGCGGCGGCGTCGGCGGTGACGCGGCGTGGTCTTCGGGCCGCTTGGACTCACCCGATCCGGGGGTCTGAGCCGCGGGCACGCCCTGGCTCGGAGTCGGCGTGTCGGCGCCCTCGCCACCGGTGTCTGTCATCGAAGCCCCTCGCCTGCAGTACCTGCTTGGCCACACTCTCTCAGAGCCGGTTGTACCCGGCCAGACCTGGGGTGACGTCGGTGCGCCGTGACGCGGTGCGCACGGACGGGTGCGAGAGGGCCCGTTCCCCCGATATGCTGAATGGCGGGATCGGGTACCCCCGGTCCGTACCGAGACCCTTCGGGACTGCCTAGTGACGCAACCGCCCCCCGGCCAGGTACCGCCCCGCGGAACCGTCCAGCCGCCGCCGGTGCCGGATGCGCAACCGGATCTCCCGTGGCTGGGCCGACCGCACACCGTGTCCGCGCCGAAGCGCCGTTCCCCGGCGGCGGTGATCGGCGTCAGCCTCGGCGCGGTGGCCGTGCTGGTGCTCGGCCTGGTCGCGATCGTCGCCCTCAACCGCGACGAAACCCCACTGGCCAACGCGAACTTCCGGGACGTCCCGACCTCGCAGGACGTCCCCCCGCAGCAGCTCCCGCCCGGCGGCGCGGGTGCCCCGGCGTCGGCGTCCGACCCGGCCACCGAGCTCTCCACGCCCAGCCCGACCGGTCCGCAGAAGATCCTCAAGCTGGCCGACCACCCGATCCTGCAGGACCCGAACGCCGGGCTGCAGAACCGCGTCTGCGCGCTGCCGGCCTGGCAGAGCACGCAGGCGGGCGCGGAGGCGTTCTTCACGGCCGCCAGCAAGTGCCTCGACGCCGCCTGGGGCCCGTTCCTCGAGGCCTACCACCTGCCGTTCACCCCGCCGTCGCTGCACTTCCCGACCGGCGCGAGCTTCGAGACCGAGTGCGGCACCATCCAGGTCGGCATCGCGACGGCCGCGTACTACTGCGAAAACAACCTGTACGTCCCGTTCCGCGGCCTGCAGACCGACCAGTACGGCAACAACCCCGGCGTCTACCTGGCCCTGTTCGCCCACGAGTACGGCCACCACGTGCAGGAGGTCGCCGGGCTGATGGACGCGGCCTGGCAGAAGATCTACGAGGCCGGCCAGAACAGCCCGGCCGGCCTGGAGATGTCGCGGCGCAAGGAACTGCAGGCCCAGTGCTTCTCCGGGATGTTCCTCGGCGCGCACGTCGACCAGGGCGGCACGATCACCCGCGACATGTACAACAAGGCCTGGAACGACCAGGAGACCCGCGGCGACAACACCTCCCGAAGCCACGACCACGGGACGAACGCGCACTACGCGTCCTGGTGGCGGGCGGGCGCGACGAGCAACCGGATCGCCGACTGCAACACCTTCGCGGCGCCGTCGTCCGAGGTCAGCTAGCGGTTTTGGGCGCGGCCGCCTTGGGCCGCAGCGGGATGCTCAGCCAGAGGTGGACGAACATCCCGCCGGAGAAGCACGCGAACACCAGCAGCGCCAGGCCGAGCGGGCGGCGCGCGTCGGACGCGCCCATCGACGTGTCCGCGAGGGTGACCGTGACCGCGCCCTGGTCCGGCAGCGACTCCGGGACGGCGACCTCGACGCGTTCGCCCTGGCCGTGCCCGCAGCCGTCGAGCGTGCCTTCGTGGCTCTTCCCGGCGACGGTGAACTTCACGGTTTCCCTGGCGTCGGCCTGGCCGCAGGGCGCCGGCTTGGTGACTTCCGCCTGCACCGGCGCGCCGAGGACGTCGTTGCCGATGCCGAGCAGCCCGGGCCCGGCCAGCCACGCGAGCAGCACGACGAGCACGCCCGCCGCGGCGGGGATCGCCACCGTGGGCCACGTGAGGGCGAGGGATCGCGGGGGCACCCGGCCATGGTTCCAGATCCCGCGGGCAAAACCCAGGTGCCCTGGTCAGCGTTCGATCTTCTCCGCCTGGGTGACTTTTTTGACGTAAAGGAGCTTGTCGCCCGGTTCGATGGCGTCGGCCTGAGGGGCGTCGATGCGGTACAGGACGCCGTCGCGGACCAGGCCGAGGACGAGGTCGGACAGGTGCCGCGGCGAACCGCCCTCTTCGGACGGTTCGACCGCCCGCTCGGCGATCGCCAGTCCCGATTCGGGCGTGAGCAGGTCCTCCATGATGTCCACGACCAGCGGCGTCGACGTCGCCATGCCGAGCAGCCTGCCCGCCGTCTCGCTGGAGACGACGACCTGGTTGGCGCCCGACTGCTTGAGCAGGTGGACGTTCTCCGCCTCCCGCACCGACGCGACGATGTGCGCCTTGGGGGCCAGCTCGCGCGCGGTGAGCGTGACGAGCACCGCCGTGTCGTCCCGGTTCGGGGCGACGACGACCGCGCGGGCGTGCTGGACCGCGGCCACGCGCAGCACGTCGGACCGGGTGGCCGACCCGTGCACGGCGACCAGGCCGAGCGCGCTCGCCGCGTCGAGGGCCGCCTGGTCGGTGTCGACGACGACGATCTGCTCCGGGGCGATGTTCTCGTCGCCGAGCAGGGCGTTGACGGCGGACCGGCCCTTGGTGCCGAACCCGACGACGACCGTGTGGTCGCGCACCTTGGTCCTCCACTTCTGGATCTTGAACGCCTGGCGGGAGCGCTCGGTGAGCACTTCCAGGGTGGTGCCGACCAGGACGATGAGGAAGAGCACCCGCAGCGGGGTGATGACCAGGACGTTCACCAGCCGCGCGGACGACGTGGCGGGCGCGATGTCGCCGTAGCCGGTGGTCGAGAGCGAGACGGTGGCGTAGTAGAGGCTGTCGAGCAGGGACAGGCCGTCGCCGTTGGCGTCCCGGTAGCCGTCGCGGTCGACGTAGACGATGATCACCGTGGCCAGCAGCGCGAGCAGCGCACCGATGATCCGCTTGACGATCGAGCGGAGCGGGCTGACCGTCAGCTCCGGCATCCGCAGGACGCCGACGAGCTCGTGGTCGGGCCGATCGGTGAGACTGCCCAGCGGCAACCGTTTGAGGGCCTTCATGCTGGCTCGTGTCGAGCGTCACTCACGCCCGGAGGATAGCCGAACCGGACACCGCGCCGCCGCGTGAAACGATGAGTTCATGGCAACCTCGCAACGGCCCGCGCACGTGTTGGCGGGCGCGCTGGGCTTCATGGGCGTCCTGCACTTCGCCGTCCCCAAGCCGTTCGACGGCCTGATCCCGGCCTCGCTGCCGGGCTCGCGGCGGGCCTGGACGTACGGATCGGGGGTGGCCGAGCTGGCGGTCGCGGCCGCGGTGGCGACGCCCCGCACCCGCCGTCTCGGCGGTCTCGCGGCGGCCCTGCTGTTCCTGGGCGTCTTCCCCGGGAACGTGAAGATGGCGGTGGACGCATCTTCGGCCCCGGCCCCGCAGCGCGCGATCGCCTGGGCCCGCCTCCCCCTGCAGTGGCCCCTGATCGCCTGGGCCCTGAAGGTCCGCGACAACGCGTAACTCGCGTGATTGAGTCCGCATCTCGCGTGATTGAGTCCGGAACTCGCGAGTTACGTCCCTAATCACGCGAGTTACGCCTCTGATCACGCGAGATCCGGCTTGATCACGCCTCGGGGAGGTCGCGGAGGAGGCCGCGGAGGGCTTCCGGCTCCAGCAGGTCGGCCGGGCGGATCGTGCGGTTCGCGCGGACGTAGTGGAACGCCGCGCGGACCCGCTCCACCGGGACGTCCTTCAGCGCCGCCCACGCCATCCGGTAGGCCGCCAGCTGGACCGACAGCGCCGGGATGCGGGACTCCGGCGGGACCGAGCCGGTCTTCCAGTCGACGACCGTCCAGCCGCCGTCCGGGTCGGCGAAGACCGCGTCCATGCGGCCGCGCAGGGTGATGCCCTCGACGTCGGCCGAGAACGTCACCTCCACCGCCACCGGGACCCGCGTCGCCCACTCGCTCTTCTCGAACTCCGTCTGGAGTTCCTCGAAGTCCGCGTCCGGGGCCTCGCCGAAGTCGGCCGCGCCCGGGAGGTCGTCGATCTCGATCAGCTGGTCGCCCGCGAAGCGGCGTTCCAGCCAGCCGTGGAACTCCGTGCCGCGGCGGGCGAAGCTGTTGGGCTCCACCGGGAGCGGACGGCGCAGGTCCGCCGCCAGCCGGGCGGCGTCGTCGGCCAGTGCGACCAGCTGGCTCACCGAAAGCCGCGACGGCAGCGGCACCCGGTGCACGTGGTCGTCCTTGCGCGCCCACTCCTCCAGCAGGACGTCGGTGTCGGTCAGCCAGCCGTCCGGATCGTCGTCCTCCTCGGGTTCGGACGACGCCAGCGCCTCGGACACCAGCTCCACGCCGGTCTGCACGCCGGTGCGGCGGTCGCCCAGCGGGTCGACCGGCCAGCGCGCCGCCCGCGAGTCCGACACCAGCGGGTTTTCGTCGTCCTCCGTCGGTTTCGGCGCCCACTCGGCGAGTTGCCCGACACCGGTTTCCCGCAGCACATCGGCGATCTCGGTGAGGTACTCCGACGGCCCCTTCGCCCGGCTGCTGCTTTCGTTCCACCAGTGCCCGGAGACGATCAGCGCGTGCTCCGACCGCGTCAGCGCGACGTAGCAGAGCCGTCGTTCCTCGGCCTGCTCCCGCTCGACGAACCCGGCCTCGTGCAGTTCCAGTCCTTCTTGGACTTCCTTGCGGTCGTAGCCCTCGGCGATGTTCAGCGGCGGCAGGTCCTCGGCGTCCCCGCGCAACGCGGCGGGCAGCGACGTCGCCGTCCGCAGCCACGACGACGACCGCCGCCGTCCCGGGAAGACGTCCTGCACCAGGTGTGGCACCGCGACGACCTCCCATTCGAGGCCCTTCGCCGAGTGCACGGTCAGCACCTGCACCCGGTCCGGGACGACCTCGACCTCGCCCGGGGTGAGCCCGTCCTCGGCGTGCGCGGCGGTGTTCAGGTAGTCCACAAAGGACAGCAGGGTCGCCGTCGGCGCGGTCTCGGCGTAGTCGGTGACGACTTCGGCGAACGCGTCCAGGTGCGCCCGGCCCGCCGAACCCGGCCGCGCCAGCGATTCGACGTCCAGCAGCATGGTGCGTTCGACGTCGGCGACCAGCTCCGGCAGCGACTGGTCGAGCCGCCGCCGCAGCGCGGCCAGCTCCCGGCCGATCCGCCGGATCCGCTGGTAGCCCTCTTCGGAGTACCGCTCCGGGGCACCCGGCTCGTCGATGGCGTCGATCAGCCCGGCCTGCTCGACGCGCTCGGCGACGAGCTCCGGCGCGTCCGGCTTCTCCGGGCTGGACAGCTCGCCGGCCCGCCGCCACAGCGCGGCGACGTCGGCCGCCGAGAGCCGCCAGCGGGCGCCGGTCAGCAGCCGGGCCGCCGCGCTCCCGGACAGCGGGTCGGCGAGCACCTTCAGCGTCGAGACGAGGTCCGCGACTTCGGGTTCGTCCAGCAGCCCGCCGAGCCCGACGACCTCGACCGGCAGCCCGCGCGCCCGCAGTTCGGCGGCGATCGGGGCCATGTCGGCGCGGCGCCGCACGAGCACCGCGGCGGTCGGCGGCTTGCCGGCCTGCTCCTGGTGGGCGTACCAGCGCCGGGCGAGGGCGTCGGCGACCCACGCGCGCTCGGCGCGGATGTCCGGCAGCAGCGCGCAGGCGATGTCCGCGGGCCCGGCGCCTTCGCGCGCCCGCAGCCGTTCGACGCCGAGGCCGCGGGCGCGCAGCGGTTCGGCGATCGCGTTCGCGAGGTCGAGGATCTCCGGCGGGTTGCGGAAACTGTTCAGCAGCCCGAATTCGTGCGCGGGGACGAGCCGTTCGCCGTCGGAGCGCGGGAAGTCCGTGGTGAACCGGGGCAGGTTCGCCGCGCTGGCCCCGCGCCAGCCGTAGATGGCCTGCGCGGGGTCCCCGACGGCGGTGACCGGCATCGGCGGGTTTTCGACGCCGCCGAACAGCGCGCGCAGCAGCACGCGCTGGGCGTGGCCGGTGTCCTGGTACTCGTCGAGGAGGACGGCGCCGTAGCGTTCCCGCTCGCCGCGCACGACCGACGGGTACCCGCCGGCCAGCTGGGCGGCCAGCGACATCTGGTCGGCGAAGTCGAGCGCGCCTTCGTTGCGCTTGCGGCGGTGGTAGTCGTCGACCAGCGGCAGCAGCGCGAGCCGGAAGTGCTGCGCGGCCATGATTTCGGTGAGTTTCTGCGGCAGCGCGGCCCGCTGTCCCTTGGCGCGTGGCGCGTTCTCGATGACGCGGCACAGCCAGGTCGTGTACTCGGCGAGCTGCTCGGTCGAGATGAGGTGCTCGCCCAGCTCGCCGGCCAGGGCGAGCAGGTCGGCGGTGACGGTCGGCGGGACGCGGTCGGTGTCGAGCTCGTTGTCCCAAGTGGACACCACGCGGTGGGCGATCTGCCACGACGACGTTTCCGAGAGCAGCCGGACGCCGGGCTGCACCGGCAGGCGCAGGCCGTGTTCGGACAGCAGCCGCCCGGCGTAGGCGTGGTAGGTGAGGACGGTGGGTTCGCCGGCGACCACGGTGGCCCGCAGGCCGCCGGTCGGGTCGAGGCGGTCGAGCAGGCCGGAGCCGGCGAGGCGGCGGAGCCGGGCGCGGACGCGTTCGCCGAGCTGGCGCGCGGCTTTGCGGGTGAAGGTGAGGCCGAGGACGCGGTCGGGGCTGACGATCCCGTTGGCGACGAGCCAGACGACCCGCGCGGCCATGGTTTCGGTCTTCCCGGCCCCGGCCCCGGCGACGACGAGCGAGGGTTCGACGGGCGCGGCGATGACGGTGGCCTGCTCGGGTGTCGGCCGGTGCAGCCCGAGCGCATCGGCGAGTTCGGCGGGCTCGACGGGGTTGGCGATGAGGAGCGGGCTCACGCGCGCACCTCGGAAAGCCCCGGCCCGCCGGCCGGCTCACACGCGGCGGCTGAACTCACCAGGTAGTTCATCACTCCTCGGCCCGGCAGCCTCTTCCGCCACGCCGCTGAACTCACCGGATAGTTCATCGCTCCCCAGCCCGGTAGGCTCTCCCGCCACGCCGCTGAACTCACCGGATAGTTCATTGCTCCCCAGCCCGGCAGCCGCTCCCGCCACGCCCCTGAACTCACCGGATAGTCCATCGCTCCCCAGTCCGGCAGCCGCTCCCACCACGCTGCCGAACTCACCGGATAGTTCATCGCTCCCCAGCCCGGCAGGCCCGCCCGCCACGCCCCTGAACTCACCAGATAGTCCATTGCTCCCCGGCCGGACCACTTCTCCCCGCCACCGAGCGAACTCACCGGATGGTTCACGGCCCCGGCACCTGCCGCCCCTCGGGCCGGAGCGGGCAGCAGCCCCGCGCCGGGCAGCGGTCGCAGTCCACGTTCTCCTGCGCCTGGTAATCCGGCCCCGCCGCCGAGGCCGCCGCCTTCTGCACCAGCTCGAGCCACTGCTTGCCGGCCACCTCGTCCATCGGCGGCTGGGACCGTTCCGTCGACCCCGTCTTGTTGTTCGCCTTCGCCACGTACACCAGCCGCGCGCCGCCGGCCTCCGTGCGGCCCTCGATCGCCCCCAGCAGCACCGCCAGCTGGTAGGCCGCCAGCTGCGGGTGCGCCTCGGCCTCCGCCCCCGACACCGGGACCTTGCCCGTCTTGATGTCCACGATCACCGGCCGTCCCTCGGAGTCCAGCTCCACCCGGTCGACCCGCCCGCGCAGCAGCACCCGGACCTCGTCCGAACCCCCGGCGGGCAGCTCGACCTCGATGTCCTGCTCGACCCCGGCTTCCTTCAGCTCCGCCCGGCTGCGCTCCAGCCACGTCGTGAAGTTCCGCAGCATCTGCTCGACCCGCCGCCGCTCCCGCCGCGAGAACCACGGCGCCCCGGCGTCGACGCGCACCCAGGCCTCGTCCAGCGCCCGCTGCAGCTCCGCGTCCGTGCTACCCGAAGCGACCGCCTGGGCGAGCCCGTGCACCAGCGTCCCGGTCACCGCCGCCAGCTGGGCCGGGTCGCTGCCGCCGTGGCGCTCGATCATCCAGCGCAGCGGGCACTTCGTCAGGATTTCCACTGTGGACGGTGAGATCCGGATCAGGTCGCCCGGCGGGTGCACCGGCTCGTCGCTGGAGGCCGGCAGCAGGCCGTACCACGTCGACGGGTGCGCGCCGGGCACCTTCGCGTCGGCCAGCCGGGCCAGCTGCTTCGCCGCCCGGCGCCGCCGCGCGGGGTCGGCCTTGTCGTCGCAGACCACCTCGCGCAGCTCGCCGACCAGCTCGGCGAGCACCAGCGACCGGCCCGGCGGCTTCATCCGCGAGTCGAGCCCGCCGTCGTCGGCGCCGTTCTCCTCCAGGTCGTCGAGGAACCGGGACGGCTGCTCGTCCTCCCCCGACACCGCTGTGACCAGCAGCGTCTGCTTCGCCCGGCTCATCGCGAGGTAGAACAGGCGCCGCTCCTCGGCGAGGATCGGCGCGGTCTGGGAGACGGCGTCGTCGTCGACCCCGGCCATCAGGTCCTTGAGCCGTTCGACGCCCAGCACCGAACCGCGCAGCCGCAGGTCCGGCCACGCGCCTTCCTGGACGCCGGCCACCGCGACGACCGTCCACTCGCGACCCGCGGCGGCGTGCGCGGTGAGCAGCGAGACGCCGTCGGACGGGACCGCCGCCGGCGCCAGCGTGTCGCCTGCGATGCGTTGCGCGCCGAGGTAATCGGCGAAGGAGGCGACGCTCGCCCGCGGCAGCCGGTCGACGTACCGGCCCGCGGCGTCGAACAGCGCGACGACGGCGTCGAGGTCGCGGTCGGCCTGCGCGCCCAGCGACCCGCCGCGCTCGACCTGTTTCAGCAGCTTGTCCTGGAGCCCGCTTTCCCGCCACAGCTGCCACAGCACCTGCTCGACGCCCTCACCGCGCGCGACGGCGTGGTGCGTGGTGCGCAGCAGCCCGCCGACCCGCCGCACCGGCTCGGCCTCGGCGTCGGCCAGCCCGGCCAGGATGTCGCCGCCGCGCAACGCCTCCACCAGCAGCTCGTCGCTCGGCCGCTCGCCGCCGCCCGCCAGCTCCAGCCGGCGCAGGCCGCGCCGCAACCGCCGCAGCGCCAACGGGTCCGCGCCGCCGAGCGACGACGACAGCAGCATCTCCGCGAGGTCGACGTCCAGCAGTTCCGGCGACGGCGCGAGCTTCAGCACGGCCAGCAGCGGCCGCACCGCGGGCTGCTTGGCCAGCGGCAGCTCCTCGGTCGCCGACCCGATCGGGACGCCGGCGGCGCGCAAAGCTCGTTGCAGGACGAGGAAAGTCCGGGCCGGCGACCGGACGAGCACGGCGATCTCCGACCACGGCACGCCGTCGACGAGGTGGGCGCGGCGGAGCTGGTCGGCGATCCAGCTCGCCTCGGCGGCCGGGGTCGGCATCACGCGGACGCGGACGTTGCCGCCGGTGGCCCCCTTGGGCGGCACGATCTTGCGGTGCGGTGACGCGCCCGGCAGGGTCGCGCCGATCTTGGCCACCGCGAGCCGCACCGCCGGGGCCAGCCGGTGGGCCGTGGTGAGCGTGACGGTCCGGCTGCCGTCCGGATCGACGTCGGCGAACAGCCGCGCGTCGGCGCCGCGGAAGGAGAACACGTTCTGGTCGGGGTCGCCGGCCACCACGAACTCGGCCGCGGTGTGCCCGATCACCCGGACCAGGCTGGTCTGCAGCGGGTCGAGGTGGTGGGCGTCGTCGACGAACAGGTGCCGGACGCGGGTGCGCTCGCGTTCGCGCAGCTCGTCGTCGTCCTCCAGGGCGAGCAGCGCGGAGGTGACCAGCTCGGCGGCGTCCAGCGCGGGCGCACTCGCCACGCCGAGCGCGTTGCCGCCCGCGCCCTGCAGCTGCGTGACTTCCTCGTACTGCGCCCAGAACTGCCCGGCGGCGATCCATTCCTCGCGCCCGCGGCGGCGACCCAGTTCGGCGAGGTCACCGGGGCCGAGACCGCGCTCGGCCGCGCGCATCAGCAGGTCACGCAGCTCTTCGGCGAAGCCGGGGACCATCAGCGCGGGCCGCAGCTGCTCGGGCCAGTACTCGGCGCCTTCGTCGAGGTCACCGGCCAGGAGCTCGCGGACGACGACGTCCTGCTCGGCCCCGGCCAGCAGCCGCGGCGGCGGCAGCTCCTCGGCCATCGCCTCCAGCCGCAACAGCGAGTAGGCGTAGGAGTGCACGGTGCGGACCAGGGGTTCGCGGACGGTCCGGGGCAGCGGCCGCGCCAGGTCGGGGTCGGCGGTGAGCCGGCGGGTGATGTCGGCGCGCAGCGCGTCGGCGGACTTGCGGGAGGTGGTGAGCACGAGCACGCTCTCCGGGTCGGCGCCCTCGGCGATGCGGCGGGTGGCGGCCGAGGCCAGCAGCGCCGTCTTGCCGGTGCCGGGACCGCCGAGCACGCGGAGGAACCCGCCGGGTGCGGAGAGCACGCGCCGCGCGCCTTCGTCCCAGGTGAACGCGGGTGTGGCGGTGTTCGGCGTGCGCACCAGCCGCGCGTCCGCCTGCGCCGTTCGCCTCCCGTTCACCCCGCGATGGAACCACGCCGGGTCCCCCGGGTGGCGCACCGGCACGGCTTAGCGGGGGTCCGTTCGGTGAAGGCGCCCGGCGGTGCGGCGGACGGCTGCGAAAACTGGCTGTGACATCTGGGGCTCCGCCCCAGGTCGGGGGCTCCGCCACCCGAACCCCCGAAAAATGTCGGTGGTGTCGGGCACAGTAGGGGCCATGGACGACGTTCTGCACGAGCGCGTGCGGGAGATCATCGAGTCGGTGCCGGCCGGCACGGTGGCGACGTACGGCGACATCGCGACCCTCGCGGGGGCGCCGTCGCCGCGGCTGGTCGGCGCGATCCTGGCGGAGGACGGGCACGACCTGCCGTGGCACCGGATCCTGCGCGCGAACGGCACCCCGGCGCCACACCTGGTCCACGACCAGCTGGAGCGCCTGCGAGCGGAGGGCGTCCTGGCCGACGGCCAGCGCGTCGACCTGCGGAAGTACCGGTGGAAACCGGACGGAGAGGAGGAAACCGAGCCGGAAGGACTGTTCTGAACCGCGTTCGTTAGGTTAGCCTCGCCTAATGACGACTCAGCTGGAGCGCCCCGCCCTGACGTACCACCGGGCGCGGGTGACCGCCGTCCGGCCGGTCACGCCGCACCTGGTGCGCGTGACGTTCACCGCGGAGAGCTTCCGCGACGTGCCGCCGGGTGCGCCCGACCAGTACGTCAAGGTGTTCTTCCCGCTGCCGGGGCAGGCGGCGCCGGTGCTGCCGGAGGCCGCCGCCGACGTGATGTCCTGGTACCGGACGTACCTGGCGATGCCGGACGCCGTCCGGCCGCCGATGCGGACGTACACGGTCCGGGCCCACCGCCCGGAGGTGGCGGAGCTCGACGTCGAGTTCGTCCTGCACGGCGATTCGGGGCCGGCCTCGGCGTGGGCGGCGCGGGTGCGGCCGGGCGACCGGGTGGTGTTCACCGGGCCGTACGGGCTGTACGCGCTGCCCGAGGAATGCGGCTGGCAGTTGCTGGTGGGCGACGAGACGGCGCTGCCCGCGATCGGCGCGATCATCGAGCAGCTCCCGCCGGGCGCGCGGGCTTCGGTGTACGTCGAGCTGGGCGACCGCGCGGAGCGGCAGGTGTTCGAGACGCGCGGAGCGGTGGAGATCCACTGGGTGGTCCGCGGCGCGCGGCCGTTGGGCGAGGCGTTGCTGGAGGCGGTGCGCGCGGCGACGTTCCCGGGCGGGACGCCGTACGCGTGGGTGTCGGGAGAGGCGGGCGTGGTGAAGGCGGTGCGACGCCACCTGGTGCGGGAGCGCGAGATCGCCAAGCGGCTGATCTGCTTCACCGGCTACTGGCGGCTCGGGATGAGCGAGGAGGCGGCCGGACGCGAGGCGGTCCGGGCGGCGGAGGCGGGCGAAGTGCCTGCCGACGACTGAGTCTTGACGCGCTTCGGAGCAGTAGCTTCGGCGGAACTGCCCGCTGCCTGGCTCTCTCCGAGCTCCGGTGGCCAGTAGCTTCACCACCCCCGGCTACCGGCAGCCCATGCGGCGGAAGGGCCAGCGGCCTAACCCTTCCCCAGCTCCGTGACCAGCAGCTTCACCAGAGCGCCCAAGCGCTGGCGGTCGGGCTGCAGTGTCCCGATGCCCGCGGCCTCCAGGGGCGCCGCCGTCACCGGGCCGACGCACGCGCACACCAGCGGGCCGCGCAGCGCCGCCAGCAGCTCGTCGTAGTGGCCGGATGCGTGGGCCAGCGTCAGGAAGTTCGCCGCCGCCGGGGCGCTCGTAAAGGCCAGTGCGTCCAGCCGGCCGGCCACGGCCGCGCCGATCAGGTCGTGGACCGGCGTCACGTCCGGCGGCGAGTGCCAGCGGTACGGCTGCAGCTCGACCAGCGAGGCGCCCGCCCGCACCAACGAGTCCGTGAGCTCCGGCAGCCTCGTTCCGTGCAGCTGGACGGCCACCCGCTCGCCCTCGAGCCCGGCCGCGGCCAGCTCCCCGAACAGTTCCGCGTTGGACTCCGAGGCGGCCGAAAAGGACTCGCGCAGCCCGGCGCCGCGGACTGCGCCCACCGCCTTCGGGCCTCGCGCGTAGATCCGGGACTCGCCCATCGCCGCCACGAGCCGGTCGCGCAGGCCCCAGCCTTCGGCCGCGCCGAGCCAGCCGCGGAAGCCCGCGCCCGTCGTGACCACCGTGTACCCGACCGGCGCCGCCAGCACCGCTTCGGTGCCCGCGCGCAGCTCGGGGTCGGCGTCCAGGGGCACGATGGTGATCGTCGGCGCATGGCGGACCTCGGCGCCGTAGCGTTCGAGGGCGGCGATGAACTCGCCGGCTCGCCGCTCGGCCGTGACCCCGATGGCGATGCCGCTCAGCTCACCCATAGAACGCGCCCATCTCCTCGATCGCTTCCGCCAGCTCCGCCCGCAGGTCCGCCGGTTGGAGGACCTCCAGGTGCGGCCCGAAGCGCAGCAGCTCGCCGATGGCCGGTTCGCCCGGCTCCACCGGCAGCTCCACGGTGAGCCAGCCGTCCGCGTCGGGCTCGTTCGGGCACTCGCGCAACGCGCGGGCGCCGACAGAACCTGCGTAGAACGGTACGAGAGCCTGCGCCCGCGGCGAAAGGCGCACCACCGCGACGCGCGGGTACATCCGGCGTTCGAACTGCTCGGACCACTCCTGCCAGTAGCGCGCGAGGTCGAAGCCGTCCGGCCGCTCGAACACCTCGCCGAGGTCGGTCAGCTCCAGCACGCGCGAGATCCGGTAGGTGCGGTCGGTGCCGTCGCAGCGGCCGGCGAGGTACCAGTTGCCCGCCTTGAGGATCAGCCCCAGCGGCTCGACGTCCCGTTCGACGATTCGCTGCCCCCAGCGTTCGTAGCGGATCCGGATCCGGTGCGACGACCAGACGGCGTCGGCGATCGCCGACAGCGCCGGCAGGCTTTCGATGCCGCGGTGCCAGCCGGGGACGTCCAGGTAGAACCGCTCGGCGACGCGCCCGGCGCGGTCGCGCAGCTCGGCGGGCAGCGCCGCGTACAGCTTGAGCTGCGCCGCCGCCAGCACCGTGCCCAGCCCCAGCTCGGCGGCGGCCACCGGCAGCCCGGCCAGCGACAGCGACTGGGCCTCTTCCTCGGTCATCCCGGTGAGCCGGGTGCGGTAGCCGTCGACGAGCCGGTAGCCGCCGGTCCGGCCGCGGTCGGCGTACACCGGGACGCCGGACGCGGAGAGCGCGTCGATGTCCCGGTAGACCGTCCGCACCGAGACCTCGAGCTCTTCGGCCAGCTCCTCGGCCGTCATCCGGCCGCGGTTCTGCAGCAGCAGGAGGACGGACAGGAGGCGGCTGGCGCGCATTCGCCCATCTTCGCAGAAATACCTGACACAAGCTGACAGGTATCCCCGGCAGGGTGGCACCCATGAACCGATTCTCGACGAAGAACTGGGAAGAAAAGATCGTCAGCGGCGCCGAAGGCGGCCCGCGGGTGGCCTACGCGCACGTCACGTTCGCGTATGAAGGGGTCATCGAGGGCGAGTCGATCTGCGACCTTCTGCTGTACTACGCGGGCGAAGGCTATGACAGCGGGCAGACGACGTCGCCGAGCTTCGAGCGCATCGAGGGCAAGGTCGACGGTCGCGAAGGGACGTTCATCGTGCGCCACGAGTACACGTTCGACGCCAAGGGCTTCGCCTCGACCTTCGAGGTCGTCCCCGGTTCGGCCACCGGCGGGCTGGCCGGCCTGACCGGCGGCGGGACCGCCGGCGGCGCGACCGGCGAGGACAAGGTGGGCTACACGTTCGAGTACGCGTTCTAGGAGTCGCAAGTGGACCGTCGCCAGGTACTCGCCTACCGCGTAGCCGAGCACGGGCTGCACCGCTCGGCGAAGGACGTCGCCGACCTCGCGGTCGTCCGGGCCGGGCTGCAGGACAGCATGCGCGACACCGCGCTGCTCGCCCTGGTGGCCCGGCTCGACGGCCCGGTGTCCCTGGAGGACGAGCGGCTGGTCCTGGCCTGGACGCTGCGGGGCGCGCCGCACCACCACCTGCGCACCGACCTGCCGGAGGCGCTCCGCGCGCTGATCCCGCTGGACGACGCGGACGCGCTGGCCCGGATGCTGTGGCAGCGCAAGGAACTGGCGGCAACGGGCTTGGCGGCGACGGAGGTGGTGTTCACCGCGGCGGCGGCGCTGCGCGAGGTCGTGACGGCGCCGATGACGAAGGGCGCGGTGTCGACGGCGGTCACCCAGCGCCTGCCGCCGTCGTTCGCGCGGTGGTGCCGGGGTTGCAACGCGACGCACATCCACGAGCAGCTGATGCGCATCGCGTCCCCGCTCGGCGGCGTCCGCCTGGTGACGGGAGCATCCCCGGCAACTTTGGCCCCGCTGGAGGGCCGGGGGCGGCTGCGGAAAACCCCGGACCCGGCCGCGGCGACGGCGCTGGTCGAGCGGTACCTGCGCCTCAACGGCCCGGCGTCCCCGGGCGACGCGGCGGAGTTCGCGGGCACGGCCCGGGCGGTGGTCGACCGGACGTGGCCGGCGGACCTGGTTCCGGTGGACGTCGAGGGGAAGACCCGGTACCTGCCCGCGGACCGGCTGCCGGCCTTGGAGAACCCACCGGAGCCGGACGTGGTGCGGCTGCTGCCCCCGCTGGACCCGTTCATCCAGGCGCGAGACAAGACGCTGTTGGTCCCGGACCCGTTGCGGCGCAAGGAGGTCTGGAAGATGCTGGGGAACCCGGGGGTGCTGCTGGCGGACGGCGACATCGCGGGAACGTGGCGCACGAAGGGCAGCGGGTCGAAGCTGACGGTGACCCTGACGGCATTCGACCCGCTGCGCCCGGCGGTTCGTGAAGAGGCAGAAGCGGAGGCGGCGCGTGTGGCGGCGGCCCGGGGGTTCGAGAAGCACACGGTCACCTGGGCCGGCTGAGCCGCGCCCGACGCCGCCGCGATCCCTCCACGCCGGCGGCAAGCCGCAACCGAGTTCGTGGCAGCGGAGAGGAACTCGGTGACGCTGACGGCCCTGCGCCCGGCGATCCGAGAGGAAGCCGAAGCTCAGGCAGCCCGCGTGGCGGCGCCCCGGGGATTCGAGAAACACACGGTCACCTGGGCCGGCTGAACCTCGCCCCGGCTCAACAGCCCCGCTACTCCGCCGCGACCCCGCCGCGCCGGCGCCAAGGCGCAATCGAGTTCGGGGCGCCGGAGACCACCTCCGCCGCATAACATCACCAACGTGATCGAACTCGATCTCGCCCAGTTCGCTGCGGCCGTGCACGCACACGCGCCGCAGTGGGAACAGGCGGGAATTCGGTGGCAGCTGACGTTCGGCCCTGAGCGTGGCAAATCCGCCGCCTGGGTCGACTGCGAGACCGACGAATTGCTGGTCCAGCTCATCATTTGGACGAATGGTGCGGCCGAACTCGCCGTCGGGAACATCGTGATCGGCGTCATTGATCAGGTTCACCGTGAACTGGCGAGTGCGGAGAAAATCGTCAAGTGCCTGGACGATCTCACAAACCATCTCACCGACCACAACTGAACGAGTTTCTGGTCGACGAGAGCCGGCCCCAAGCGCCCCAATGTGGTTCCCGCGCATGCGAGTCCCGCATCGGGGCGCCTCCCGCCGCCCTCACACGCTGTGGGCGTCGATGTCGCCGTACGCCGTGGTCGCCTGGATCCTCAGCCCTGCCGTTCCCTCGTTCTTCAGCGCGTTCCGGATCCGGCCGTACGTCGTCCCCGCGTCCAGGGACGCCGAGACGCCCGCCGCCGCGCCGACCTCGATGTTCCCGGCCTGGGTGCTCAAGACCAGGTCGCCGCTCGCCGCCTCGGCGATGCGGATGTCGCCCTTGCCCGTGGTGATCTCCGCCGGGCCCGTCAGGCGGCCGATCGACACGTCGCCCGCGTGGGCCGTCAGGCGCAGGCTCGCGGCCTCGTCGAAGACCACCTCGCCGTGGGCACCGGAGACCGTGACGTCGCCGAGGCGACCGACGCCCCTCAGCGAGACGCTGGCGGCCTTGGCCTCCACCGAAGAACCGGCAGGCAGCGAAACCGTCACGTCGACCGCCCCGGACGGGCCGAAGTACTGGTTCCGGGCTTCGAGCGAAACGCGCAGGACGCCGTCGTCGAAGATCACGGAGGCTTCCGAGGCGGCCTTCACGTCGCGGCTCTTCGCCGGGTCGGCCGGCAGGACCTCCACGACGGTGTCCTCACGAAGAGAAGCGGCGAACCGGACGCGGCCGGCGGGGATCGAAAGGACGGTGGCGATCGGGGCGGTGGTGGTGAACTCGTGCATCGGATTCTCCTTGACGAAGCGAAGTGGCTGATGAGAACCACTTTCGCCGGACCCGCTGACACCGGAGGGCCACCGCACTGACACGGCCACTGACACGCCCGTCAGACGTCGACAGCCAGCCGGTACCCCCGCTTCACCACCGTCTGGACCACCTTCCCGCCGCCCAGTGACGTCCGCAGCCGTCCGATCGCCGTCTCCACCGCGTGCTCCTCGCCCCCTCCCGGCAGCGCCGAGATCAGCTCGCGCCGCGACACCACCCGCCCCGGTGACGCCGCCAGCGCCCGCAGCAACGCCATCGGCGCCGGGGCCACTTCGCACCACTCGCCGTCCACGATCGCCGCCTGGCCGCGGAGCTCGATCGAACGTCCTCCCGCTCGCAACCGCGGGGAGCGGGCCACCAGGGTCTCGGCCACCGTCCTGGCCAGCGCTCCGATCCGCGCTCGGTGCGGCTGGACCGTCGGCACCCCCAAGGCCGCCAACGGGCCGGCCGTGATGGGGCCGACGCACGCGGCCACGCACGGGCCGGACAGCGCCGTGACGAGCCCCGGCAGCCGGCCCGTGCGCCGGGCCAGCGCGATGAGCGACGCCGCCGCCGGCGCGCTGGTGAACGGCAGTGCGTGAATCGCCCCGTCCAGGACGCCGTCCAAGAGCCGGTCCACCGGGCCCGGGTCGGCCGGCCCGACCCAGCGGTACACCGGGATCTCGATCACCTCGGCGCCGGCCGCGCGCAGCGTGTCCACGAAGTACGGCAGCGGCTCGCCGTGCAGCTGGACCGCGATCCGCAGCCCGTCGACCCCCGACGAGAGCAGGTGCTGCAGCAGCTCCGCGTTGCTCTCGGACGCCGGTGAGTACGACTCCGACAGCCCGGCCGCCCGCAGCGCGCCGGTCACCTTCGGCCCCCGCGCCAGCAGCGTCGCCGACGACAGCCGGTCGAGCAGGGTGTCCCCCAGCCCCCAGCCCTCGGCCGCCTCGAGCCAGCCGCGGAAGCCGATGCCGGTGGTCGCGACGACCGCGTCCACCGGCGAGGCCAGCAACGCGGTGGTCGCCGCGTGCAGCTCGGTGTCGTCGGTCAGCGGCACGATCCGGATGGCCGGGCCGTAGCGGACGCTCGCCCCCTTGCGCACCAGCAGCGCGCCGAGCTCGTCAGCCCGGCGCGCCGCGGTGATGCCGATCACGAAACCGGCCAGCGGGAGCACATCGCTCACGGGCTCTCCACTTCGACGACGCCTTCCCGCACGCGCACCTCGTAGACCGGCACCGAGACGCCCGCGGCGTCCAGGCACTGCCCGGTCTCGAGGACGAACCGCTCCTTGTAGACCGGCGAGGCGACCACCGGGACGCCGTCCGCGTCACCGACGATGCCGCGCGAGAGCACCGCCGCGCCGCTGCACGGGTCCCAGTTGGACAGCGCGTGCAGCCGGTCGCCGGGCAGCCGGAAGATCGCCACCTGTACGCCGCCGTCGAGCAGCGCCGCCACCCCGGCGTACTCGGGCACCGCGCCGACGGAGCACACCGCCGTCCACGTTCGTTCGATCGACGTGGTCATCGCCGCACCTCCGGGACTCCCAGCATGACGGGCACCTTCTGCTGCCGCTCTTCGCGGAACGAGATGGCCGGGTCGGGCGTGCCCGGCGCGTTGACGAAGGAGGTGAAGCGGGCCAGCTTCTCCGGGTCCTCCAGCACGCCCTTCCACTCGTCGGCGTAGTTGTCGACGTGCTTGGCCATCGCCGCGTCGAGGTCCTCACAGATGCCGAGCGAGTCGTCGACGATCACCGCGCGCAGGTGGTCGAGGCCGCCCTCCAGCTCCTCGATCCACGGCGCGGTCCGCTGCAGCCGGTCGGCCGTGCGCACGTAGAACATCAGGAACCGGTCGATGGTCCGGATCAGCGTCTCGGTGTCCACATCGGACACGAGTAGCTCGGCGTGCCGCGGGGTGGTGCCGCCGTTGCCGCCGACGTAGAGGTTCCAGCCGTTCTCCGTGGCGATGATGCCGAAGTCCTTGCTGCGCGCCTCCGCGCACTCCCGGGCGCACCCGGACACCGCGGACTTGAGCTTGTGCGGCGACCGCAGCCCGCGGTAGCGCAGCTCCAGCTCGATCGCCAGGCCGACGCTGTCCTGCACGCCGTAGCGGCACCACGTCGACCCGACGCACGACTTCACCGTGCGCAGCGCCTTGCCGTAGGCGTGCCCGGACTCGAACCCCGCGTCGACGAGCCGCCGCCAGATCAGCGGCAGCTGGTCCACCGTCGCGCCGAACAGGTCGATCCGCTGGCCGCCGGTGATCTTGGTGTACAGCCCGAAGTCGCGGGCCACCTCGCCGATGACGATCAGCTTGTCCGGTGTGATCTCCCCGCCGGGGATCCGCGGGACCACCGAGTACGTGCCGTTGCGCTGCAGGTTGGCCAGGTACCGGTCGTTGGTGTCCTGCAGGGTCATCTGCTCGCCGCCGAGCACGTGCCCGTTGCCGAGGGTCGCCAGGATGGACGCCACCGCCGGCTTGCAGATCGCGCAGCCGGTGCCCGTGCCGTACCGGGCGATCAGCTCGCTGAACGTGCCGATCCGGGTGGCCTTGACGATCTCGAACAGCTCCGCGCGCGACTGCGGGAAGTGCTCGCAGACGGCCTTGGACTGCTCGACCCCGGCCGCGCTGAGCAGCCTGCCCAGCAGTGGGACGCACGACCCGCAGGCCGTGCCCGCCCGGGTGCAGGCCTTCAGCTTGGGGACGGTGTCGCAGCCGTCCTCGTGGATGGCCTGGGTGATCGTGCCCTTGGAGACGGCGTTGCACGAGCAGATCTGCGCCGCGTCCGGCAGCGCGTCGACACCGACCGCGGCACCGCCGCCCGCCGGGGCGAGGATCGCGCCCGGCTCGGCCGGCAGCGGACGGCCGACCAGCGCGCGCAGCGTGTTGTACTCGGTCGCGTCGCCGACGAGCACCCCACCCAGGAGGGTCTTGCCGTCGTCGGTGACCACGAGCTTCTTGTACGTCCCGGCGACCGCGTCGTTGACGGCGACCTCGAGGGCGCCTTCCGTCTGGGCGTGGGCGTCCCCGAAGGAGGCGACGTCGACGCCCATCAGCTTCAGCTTCGTGGACGTGTCCGGCTCCGGGAACGTCCCGGACCCGCCGGTGAGCTGCGCGGCGACGATCTCCGCCATCGCGTACCCCGGGGCCACGATGCCGTACACGCGCCCCTCGACCGCGGCGCACTCGCCGATCGCGTAGATCGCCGGGTCGCCGGTGCGGCAGGACGCGTCGGTGAGGACGCCGCCGCGCGGGCCGAGATCCAAACCGGACTGGCGGGCGAGGTCGTCGCGCGGCCGGACACCGGCGGAGAACACGACCAGGTCGACGTCGAGCTCGGTGCCGTTGCCCAGCTTGGCCAGCAGCCGGGAGCCGTCGGCTTCGATGGCGTTGGTGGACGTTCCCGTGTGGACGGTGACGTCCAGGTTCGTGATGAGCCGCCGCAGCAGCGAGCCGCCGCCCTCGTCGACCTGCAGCGGCATCAGCCGCGGCGCCATCTCGACGACGTGCGGGGACAAACCCATGTCCCGCAACGCCTTCGCGGCCTCCAGGCCGAGCAGGCCACCGCCGATGACGACGGCCGACCGGCGGCCGCGGCCCGGCTTCTCGATCGCCGCCGCGCGGATGGCGTCGAGGTCCTCGATGGTCCGGTAGACGAAGCAGCCGTCCAGGTCGTGCCCGGGCACCGGCGGCACGAACGGCTTCGAGCCGGTGGCCAGCACCAGGGCGTCGTAGGCGACGACGTCCCCGGAGGCCGTGGTGACCGTCTTCGCGGACCGGTCCAGCGATACCGCCAGTTCACCGAGCCGGAGGTCGACGTGCGGGTCGCCCGCGTAGTCCGATCCGGGCAGCGCCAGCGAAGCCGGGTCCCAGGTGTCCACGTAGGACGTGAGCGCCACCCGGTCGTACGCCGGGCGCGGCTCCTCGGACAGGACGACGATGTGCCAGGTTCCTCGGGGGTCTTCCGCGCGCACCGCCTCCACGAGCCGATGGGCGACCATGCCGTGTCCGGCGACGACCAGGGTGGGCATCTCAGACCTCCGCTCCGGCGAGCGCCAGACCGCGCTCACTCGTGGGCTGTTCGGCGGGCTTCCGCAGGTAGACCGCCCAGGTGACGGCGAAGCAGAGCCCGTAGAAGACCAGGAACCCGATGAAGGCGGGCACGCCGCTCTTCGTGTCGGCGAACGACTGCCGGAAGGCGAGGTTGATGAACAGCCCGCCCTCGGCACCGATCGCGCCGGCCAGACCGATCAGCGCACCGGACAGCCGCCGCGCCTTGAGCAGCTCGGCCGCCTCCTCGGCGCCGTTGGCGATGGCGACCTTCGCCTTGGCGCGGAAGATCGCCGGGATCATCTTGTACGTCGAGCCGTTGCCGATGCCGGTGAGCACGAACAGCACGATGAAGGCGATCGTGAACAGCGTCAGGGACTTCGACGTCGAGGCCAGGATCAGCACGACCGTGGCCAGCGCCATCCCGATGAAGGTGGCGAAGGTGACCTTGCCGCCGCCGATCCGGTCGGACAGCCAGCCCCCGGCCGGCCGGGAGATCGAGCCGAGCAGCGGGCCGAGGAACGTCACGGCGGCCGCCTGCAGCGGCGTGCGGCCGAACTGGTTCTGCAGCACCAGGCCGAACGCGAAGCTGTAGCCGATGAACGAGCCGAACGTGCCGACGTAGAGGAACGACATCACCCAGGTGTGCGGGTCCTTGACGACCTCGCGCATCGCCTTGGTGTCGCCCTTCACGGTGGCGAGGTTGTCCATGAAGAAGTACGCGCACACCGCGGCGAGCACGATCAGCGGGATGTAGACGTAGAGCACGATCCGCGGTGCGGTCGCGCCCGCCGTGCCGATCACCAGCAGCCCGACGAGCTGGATCGCCGCGACGCCGAGGTTGCCGCCGCCGGCGTTGAGGCCCAGCGCCCAGCCCTTGTGCTTCTCCGGGTAGAAGGTGTTGATGTTCGTCATCGAGGAGGCGAAGTTGCCGCCGCCCACCCCGCCGAGGGCGGCGACGAGCAGGAAGGTGCCGAGCGACGTGCCGGGGTGCAGCACGATCGCGGCCAGCGTGGTCGGGATCAGCAGCAGCACCGCCGAGACGACCGTCCAGTTGCGGCCGCCGAACTTCGCCACGGCGAAGGTGTACGGCAGCCGCATCAGGCCGCCGACCAGCGTCGGCGTCGAGACCAGCAGGAACTTGTCGGCGGCGGAGAAGCCGTAGTCCTTGCCCATGAACAGGACGATGACCGACCAGAGGGTCCAGATGGAGAAGCCGATGTGCTCGGCGAAGACCGAGAACCAGAGGTTGCGGCGGGCGATCTTCTTGCCCGTGGATTCCCAGAACTGCTCGTTCTCCGGTTCCCAGTGTTCGATCCAGTGCTTCCCTTGGTGGGCCATGGCGTGCTCCTCAGTGCGGCGGTTCGTGGTGGTCAGTGGGGATCGGTCACTGCGCGGCGAGCCAGTTCGCGATGCCGCCGACGGTGTCCGTGCACCCGCCGCACCCCGTCGTGGCTCGCGTGGCCCGCGCCAGTGCGGGGGTGTCGGTGGCCCCGGCCTTCCAGGCTTCGACCAGCCGGCTTTTGGTGACGTTGTTGCAGCGGCAGATCACCGCCGCGGCGGGCAGGTCGGCGGGACTGGCCGCGGGGGTGCTGCCACTGGGCAGCGCGCGGCCGAGCAGGACGGCGAGCCGGTCGTCCGGCAGCGGCGTCCCGCGGTCGTGGAACTGGGTGATCGTGGCCGCCGCGTCGGGCAGGCCGAGCAGGATCGCCCCGGCGACGCGGTTCTCGCGGACGACGAGCTTGCCGTACCGGCCACCGGTGGGGTCGTTGAAGGTGAGCACCTCGGCGCCGGTGTCGGATGCTTCGAGCTGGGTCTCGCCGAGGGCGGCGAGATCGATGCCGCGGGCCTTGAGCCGGGTGACGGCCGTGGTGCCGCGGTAGCGGGCCGCCGCGTTCGTCCCGGTCAGGACGTCGGCGAGGACTGCGGCCTGCTCCCAGGCGGGCTGGATCAGGCCGGCGGGGGCGCCCGGGTGGCGGGCGCAGTCGCCGAGGGCGTGGATACGGCCGTCGCTGGTGCGCAGCGTGTCGTCGACCAGGACGCCCCGGTCGACGTCGAGGCCGGCGTCGGCAGCCAGGCGCGTCTCGGCACGGACACCGGCGGCGACCACGACCAGGTCGGCCGGGACCAGGCTGCCGTCGTCGAGCTTGAGCCCGTCGCCGGGCAGGTAGCGGGCGGCGGTGGCGCCGAACCGGAACGTCACGCCCATCTCGGTGAGCTGCCGGGCCAGCACGTGCCCCGCCCCGGCGTCGAGCTGGCGTTCCATGACGTGCCGCAGCGGGTGCACGACGGTCACCTGGTTGCCGCGCCCGGCCAGCCCGCGGGCGGCTTCGAGACCGAGCAGGCCGCCGCCGAGAACGGCGACCGGCGCGCCGAAGCGGGCGGCGTCGAGGATCTTGGCGCAGTCGTCGAGGCTGCGGAAGGCGACCACACCCGGTCCGGCTTCGAGGCCTTCGACCGGCGGGATCCACGGGTTCGCGCCGGTGGCGAGGACCAAGGCGTCGTAGTCCACTGAGGATCCGTCGGCCAGCTCGACACAGCGCTTCTCGCGGTCGATGCGCTCGACGTCGACGCCGAGCCGCAGATCGATGTTGTGGCGCTGGGCCCACTCGTCGTCGTGCAGTCGGACGCTCTCGGCGCTCATGCCGCCGGCGACGACGGCGGACAGCAGGACCCGGTTGTAGGCAGCGTGCTTTTCGGCGCCGAGCACGGTGAGCCGGACCCGCTCGGCGATCGGGTCGCGACGGCGGATTTCGTCGGCCAGCCGGGCACCGGCCATGCCGTAGCCGACGATGACGACTTCACGCGGGGTCATGCGGCACCATCCACAGTAGACAGAGCAACGGCACACACCTTGAACTCCGGCATCCGGGAGACCGGGTCGAGCGCCGGGTTGGTGAACAGGTTGGCGCGCTGCTCACCCGGGAAGTGGAACGGCAGGAAGACGAGATCGGGCTTGAGGCTCTGGACGAACCGGACCTTGGCGGTCATCTCCCCGCGCCGCGACCGGATCCGCGCGCGGTCGCCCTCTTCGAGCCCGGCACGCTTGGCGGTGTCCGGGTGGACTTCGACGAACGCCTCCGGGACGACCTCGTTGAGCTCTTCGATCAGGCGCGTCTGCGCGCCCGACTGGTAGTGCTGGAGCACGCGGCCGGTGGTGGCCTGCAACGGGAACTCCTCGTCCGGCAGCTCGGCCGGGCCGGTGTGCTCGACCGGCACGAACCGCGCGCGGCCGTCCGGGTGCGCGAAGGTGCCGAGGAACATCCGCGGGGTGCCGGGGTGGTCGTCCGCGGGGACCGGCCAGTGCAGGGCCTCGCCGTCGCGCAGCCGGTCGTAGCTGACGCCGGAGTAGTCGGCGATCCCGCCCTTGGACGCGATCCGCAGCTCTTCGAACACGGTTTCGGCGTCGGCCGGGAAGCGATCTTCGGGCTGTCCCAGGCGCTGCGCGAGCCCGTGGAGGACGTCGAGGTCGGAACGGACGCCCGGTGGCGGCGTCAAGGCCTTGCGGCGCAGCAGGATCCGGCCTTCGAGGTTGGTGAGCGTGCCGTCTTCTTCGGCCCATTGGGTGACCGGCAGGACGACGTCGGCGAGCGCGGCGGTCTCCGACAGCACGAAGTCGGCGACCACGAGGAAGTCGAGGGACGCCAGCCGGTCCTGGACGCGCTGCGAGCGCGGGGCCGAGACGACCACGTTGCTGCCGAACACCATCAGCGCCTTCGGGCCGTGCTCCTGGCCGAGCGCTTCGAGCAGTTCGGTGGCGGAACGGCCGGGCCCGGGCAGGCTGTCCGCGTCGACACCCCAGACGCCGGCGACGTACTCGCGCGCGGCCGGGTCGTCGAGCTTGCGGTAGCCGGGCAGCTGGTCGGCTTTCTGGCCGTGCTCGCGCCCGCCCTGGCCGTTGCCCTGGCCGGTGAGGCAGCCGTAGCCGGAGCCCGGCCGGCCGGGCAGGCCGAGGCTCAGCGCGAGGTTGATCCAGGCGCCGACGGTCGCGGTGCCGGTGGCGTGCTGCTCGGTGCCGCGGGCGGTGAGGACGTAGGCGTTGCGGGCGGCGGCGAGCTTTTCGGCGGCGAGGCGCATGTCGGCGGCCGAGACGCCGGTGACGCGCTCGGCCCGTTCCGGCCACCAGCTCGCCACGATCCGCCACGTCTCGGCGAACCCGCTGGTTCGCTCGTCCACATAGGACTGGTCGAGGTGGCCGCCTTCGCCGACGGCGTGCAGGATGCCCAGCACCAGCGCCAGATCCGTGCCGGGCGCGGGCGCGAGGTGCAGGCTCGCCAGCTCCGCGGTCGGCGTCCGCCGCGGGTCGACGACGATCAGGTCGCTGCCGCGCAGGTGCTGGGTGAACGGCGGCATGGTCTCGGCCGGGTTCGCCCCGGCGAGCAGCACGACATCGGCGTTCTTGAGATCGGTGACGGGGAACGGCATCCCGCGGTCGGCACCGAAAGCCTTGATCCCCGCGGCGGCGGCCGAGGACATGCACCACCGGCCGTTGTAGTCGATCTGCGAGGTGCCGAGCGCGACCCGGGCGAACTTGCCGAGCAGGTAGGCCTTTTCGTTGGTCAGCCCACCGCCGCCGAAGACCGCGACCCCGTCGGGGCCGTGGGTTTCCCGCGTCTCACGCAGTTTCCGGGCGACGAAGTCGAGCGCGAAGCCCCAGCCGACCGGCTCGAGCACGCCGTTCACGCGCAGCATCGGCGTGGTCAGCCGCTTCGGGCTGGTGAGGAGGGAGCCGGAGGTCCAGCCCTTCTGGCACAGGCCGCCGGCGTTGACCGGGAAGTCCCGCGGGGACACGTGAGTGCCCTCGAGGCGCATCCCGCACTGCAGCGCGCAGTACGGGCAGTGGGTGTCGACCTGCGGCATCGGGCACCTCCTCGGCGGTTCGGGCTTGCCCTGACGCTAAGGAGGCCGTGTTAACCGGATTCGACCGAATGTTTCAGGCAGTTGACATTGCGTCGGTGTTTCCGGCGCCCGTCCGGTGAGATCCGTGTCCAACTGTCGGGAGTGGGGAGGTCAGTGGAGCCTCCTCGAGGTGACACGGGGACTTGGGACGTGGGTCACAAGACGCCGGACACCTCGCGCGCCGCCGCGCGCAGGCCGTCCAGTGATGCCTGGGTCGACCTCGGGTTCAGCGCGTTCGACGCCAACCGGAACAGCACCGCGCGCAACAGCAGCTGCGGCCACTCCGGCAAGTGCGCCCAGCGTTCGAGCAAGTCCCGCCCCGCCCCACCCCAGGCCAGCGCGTCCACCGCGACGATCGCCGCGCCGTACTCACCCGGCCGGTAATACGGCACGAAGTCGACCAAACCCGGGCCGGCTTCTCCGTCGAACAGCAACCCCGCCAGCAACTCGCCGTGCGCCACCTGCAATGGCAGGCGGATCGGGCGGCGGGCTCCCGCGAGGACCTCGAACCAGCGGCCGCCCTTGGTCTCCGCCAGGGGAACCTCGAGTTCCTCCCAGGCCACGCGGTCGGCGATCGCGTCCACGTCCGTGCGCGCGTCCAGGAACTCCGGCCGGGGCAGGCCGATCGTGGCTCGGTGCAGTTTCACCGCCGCCAGCACCGAGGCGTCTCCGCGGTGCTCGGGCGTTCCCGGGACGAACCGCGAAGCCGTCCAGCCTCCGACGATCCAGCGGCCGTCCGTCGACCGGACCGGCCTGCCGACCCGCAGCCCGGGCTCGCGGACGTAGTCGAGGGCGTGCGCGGTCCACAGGGTCCGGACCTTGTCGGTCACCGGCTTGAGCACCAGGCCGCCGCAGCGCCACGCCGTCGAATCCGGCAGGCGTTCGCCGTCGTCGGCGGGGCCGCCGAAGGCCGCGCAGACGTGCGCCGGGGGACGTTCGAGGGTTGACCGCACGGCCGTGACGTTACCCGGCCGGGTGTTCCACGAATGAGAAGACGCGCTGCTCACGCATGGTTTCCCGGCCGGGCGAAAGACACACTGTCAGTAGGTCGGCAGGCTCGGATCGATCTGCTTGGCCCACGCGAGCACGCCACCGCCGAGGTGCGTCGCGTCCTTGAAGCCGGCCGCGTGCAGGGCGGCGAGGGCCTCGGCGGACCGGGCACCCGACTTGCAGTGCAGCACGATCGGCTTGTCCTGCGGCAGCTCCGCGAGCGCCTCGCCCGAGAGGATCCGGTCCTTCGGGATCAGCGTCGCGCCCTTGATGTTGACGATCTCGTACTCGTGCGGCTCGCGGACGTCGATCAGCGCGAAGTTCTCGCCGCTGTCGAACTTGGCCTTGAGCTCCGCCGGCGTGATCGTGTGGCCGGAAGCAGCCGAAGCGGCCTCGTCCGAAACCACGCCGCAGAACGCCTCGTAGTCGATCAGCTCGGTGATCTTCGGCGTGTCCGGGTCCTTGCGGATCTTGACCTCGCGGTACTTCATCTCCAGCGCGTCGTAGCTGATCAGGCGGCCGAGCAGCGGCTCGCCGATGCCGGTGATGAGCTTGATCGCCTCGGTCACCATGATCGAGCCGATGGACGCGCACAGCACGCCCAGCACCCCACCTTCGGCGCAGGAGGGAACCATGCCCGGGGGCGGCGGCTCCGGGTAGAGGTCGCGGTAGTTCAGGCCCTTGCCGTTCGGCGCGTCCTCCCAGAACACGCTGACCTGGCCCTCGAACCGGAAGATCGAGCCCCAGACGTAGGGCTTGCCGAGGATCACCGCGGCGTCGTTGACCAGGTAGCGCGTGGCGAAGTTGTCGGTGCCGTCGACGATCAGGTCGTACTGCTCGAAGATCTCCAGCGCGTTCGACGAGTCCAGCCGGTCGGTGTGCAGGTGCACCTTGACCAGCGGGTTGATCTCGGCGATCGATTCCTGCGCGGACGCGGCCTTGAGCTTGCCGACGTCGGACTGGCCGTGGATGACCTGGCGCTGCAGGTTCGACTCGTCCACCATGTCGAAGTCGACGATGCCGAGCGTGCCGACCCCGGCCGCGGCCAGGTACAGCAGCGCGGGGCTGCCGAGGCCACCGGCCCCGATCACCAGGACCTTCGCGTTCTTCAGCCGCTTCTGCCCGTTCACCCCGACGTCGGGGATGATCAGGTGACGGCTGTACCGGGCCACCTCTTCCTTGGTGAGCTCGGCAGCCGGCTCGACGAGCGGCGGCAGTGCTGACATGGGTCCTCCATCTCGCGCGCGTATCGCGTCCATCCCACTATGCACAACGCGCGCAGGCAAACTCGTCTTCCCGCGTCCGGATCGTGAGACAGACCGCTTTTCGGGGGTCCGGGTGGCGGAGCCCCCGGTCCGGGGCGAAGCCCCGGATGTCAGAGCTACTGCGGCTGCGGGGTGGGGTTCGGCCACGAGTTGGTCTTGCAGATGCGGCCGTCCTTGGCCACCTTGCCCTTGTCGCCGCCGGGGATGTCGTTGAGCATCGAGACGTAGTCGTCGGAGACGCCGAAGGACTGCTGCATCATCACCGGCGCCGGCTGGTCGGTGCCGCCGCAGCCGACGTGCTGGTTGCCCAGCGCGTGCCCGACCTCGTGGTTGATGGCGTACTGCCGGTACCCGGTCATGTCGGCGCCGTAGGCCTTCGCACCGCGCACCCAGCGGGCCAGGTTGATCAGCACCCGGCCGAGGCTCTTGCGGTAGCAGGACGCCTCGAACTTGATCTGGAACCCGCAGGCGTCCGGCCGGTGGGTGGTCTCCGGCGTGGTGAGGCTCACCCGGAACGACGGGTTCGGGAAGTTGGCGTCCACCCGCTGGAACGCGATCTTGCCGTCCCAGGTCCAGCCCTGGGTCGGGTTGGACAGCGTGCCCTGGACGGCCGTGGCGAAGGCGTCGTCACCGGCGTAGCTCGCCGGGTCGATGCCGTCCTCCACCTCGACGGTGTAGGTGTAGAGCTTGCCGTTGCCGATCTTCGGGCCGCTGCCCGGGACGACGTGCCACTTGCCCGCGCCGGCCTGGGTGAACGGGATGCCCTCCGGCAGGTCCGCGGTCGGCACCTTGAGGTCGACCGGGGTGGCCGGGTTCTCCGGGATGGGCTGCTCGCCGTTGCCGTCGATCGCGCCGCCGGAGGAGTCGCCGCCCGCCGACTCGGCGCCGGGCGCGGAGGCGCCGGTGCCCTGCTCGGCGATCGGCTGGGCCGGGCTGTTGGCCGTGTTGACCACGACGAGGACGGTCAGCACGACCAGGATCGGCAGCGCGTAGACGCGCCAGCCGTAGGTCTTGGTCAGCTTCGCGATGCCGGACTTCGACGGCTCGTCCGCCTTCTCCGGCGCGACCGGGACCTCCGGCTTCCAGGACGCGCTCAGCGGCTCGGCGCTGGTCCGGCGGCTGCCCGGGCGGTAGCGATCCTCGTCGAGGCGCTGCGCCGGCGACTTCGACGGGCGGTACTGGCCGGTGCGGGAGTGGTCCTCGGCGGACGGCGTCCGGCGGGCCGACGCGCGGTGGGGTGACCGCCGATCTTCGCCTCGCGCGTCCTGCTTCACCCGGTCCACCGCACCAGGGTGCCACAGCGGCGGAGCGCGACTCTCGCCGACTGGCGGATCATCGGGTGAACTCGACATCCCCCGATCGGGCTACCAGGTGCCCGCCTCGACGTGCTCCCACATGCCCAGGACGGCCTTCGCGACGACGACCGGGCGCTCCATCTGCGCCACGTGCCCGGTGCGCGGCAGCACCAGCAGCCGGGCCCGCGGGATCGCCCGCGCGGTCCGGACCGCGCGTTTCACCGAGATGACGCGGTCCTCCCGGCCCCAGACGACCAGCGTCGGCGCCCGCACGAGCGGCGCGACCGACCACAGCGACGCCTTCCCCAGCGTCGACCAGGCCCGGAAGATGGCGAACGTGCTGCGCGCCATCGCGGGCGCGGCCCAGGCGAACCCGGCGCGGGCGCCGTGTTCCTCGGTCAGCTCGTCCAGGCGGCTCTCCGGGAAGCGCGACGGGTCGGCGAAGCACAGCTTGATGACCTGCGCGGCGCGTTCCCGCGGCCCGAGCGCGGCCAGCTGCGCCCGCACGCGCGCGCCGACCAGCGGCAGGTAGGCGAACGCCATCCGCGGGTCCGACAGCCGCCGCGGGTCGAGCCGCAGGTCCGGGACCGCGGGCGAGATGAGCGTCAGCGTCTTCACGAGTTCGGGTTTCTGCGCCGAGACCAGCAGCGCGATCGCGCCGCCCATGGAGTTGCCGAACAGGTGGACCGGCCCGCCGACGGCCTCGATGTGCTTCACGACGACGTCCGCGTGCGCCTGGAGCGTGAAGTCGAAGCCCTCTTCGGGCTCCGAGTAGCCGAACCCGGGCAGGTCGATCGCGGTGCCACCGGCGACCGGCGCGAGAAGGGCGGCCAGGTCGGTCCAGTTCGTCGACGAGCCGCCGAGGCCGTGCACGTAGACGGCCGGTACGCCGTCCGGGCCGGGCGTGCGGCGGACGTGCAGGCGCGCGGTGCCGACCTCTTCGAAGGCCGCCGGCCAGGGCGGCGGCACCGGGTCGAGCGACGGCAAAGCCCTGGTCGAGAGCGGCACGTGGGTGAGCGGCGGCCGGGCCCGCACGGGGGTGTTCACGGGTCCAGAATGCCCGACCCTTGGCGCGGCACACGTACCGGCGAGTAATCTTCAGGGCGACTTCACGCGGTGGCGACCCCGCCCGTCGAAGAAGACGATGACGGGAGGACGAAGCATGACGGAGATGACGCGGTTGCAGCAACGTGGGGTGCGGCTGCCCCGGACCGAGCGCCGGGCCCAGCTCCTCGCCGCGGCGCAGCGGGTCTTCGCCGAGAACGGCTACCACGCCGCCGCGATGGACGAGATCGCCGAGGTCGCTGGCGTCTCGAAGCCGGTGCTGTACCAGCACTTCCCCGGCAAGCTCGATCTGTACATCGCGCTGCTGGAGAGCCACGTCGACGAGCTGGTCAAGCGCGTCCAGAACGCCCTGGACTCGACGACGGAGAACAAGCAGCGCGTCCCGGCGACGGTCGGCGCGTTCTTCGACTTCGTCAGCAACGACGCGGGCGCGTTCCGGATGGTGTTCGAGTCGGACCTGCGCGGCGAGCCCGCGGTGCAGGAAGCGGTCGACCGGGCGACGTCGGCGAGCGTGGACGCGATCACCGAGACGATCACCGCGGACGCCGGTCTCGACGAGGACAAGGCGCGGCTGCTGGCCGTCGGGCTGGTCGGGATGAGCCAGGTCAGCGCCCGGTTCTGGCTGGCACACCACCAGTCGATGAGCCGCGAGGAGGCGGTGGCACTGACGGCCAACCTCGCCTGGCGCGGCATCGGTGGCGGCTTCCCGCTCAAGGACTCCTGACCGGCCGGAGGCGGCACTCCCGGTGGAAGTGCCGCCTCCGGCGGGAATCAGCGGGCGGCGGCGCGGACCAGAGCGCTGATCCGGCGCGCCACCTCGTACGGCCGTTCCTGCGGCAGCATGTGCCCGGCCCCGGGGAACCGGACGAACTCCGCGTGCGGCAGCTCGTCCGCGATCACCTTCGCGTGCGGCAGCGGGCACAGCCGGTCCTTCTCCCCCGCCAGCACCACGGACGGCACGTCGCAGAGCGCGCCCAGTCCACCGACGCCGCGGTGGGCCGCGATCGCGTCCAGGAACATCCCCGCGCTCGCCGGGTGCGCGCACAGCAGCTGCTCGACGACGCTGTCCACCTGCTCGCGCCCCGGGCGGGCGCCGAACACCAGCCGCCGGGCGCCCGAGCGGACCATGCCCGGCCGCAGCCGCAGCGTGTCGCTCCGGAGTCTCGCCAGCAGCTTCGCCACCCGCGGCTCGAACCGCGTCACGCTCCGGCCGACCAGCCCGGGGAAGCCGAGGGTCAGCTTGTCCATGTCGCCGGACGACGTCGCCACGAACGCCGCACCCGCCAGCCGGCCGGCCACCAGCTCCGGGTGCCGTTCGGCGAGCACCATCAGCGTCATGCCGCCCATCGAGTGCCCGGCCAGGACCAGCGGCCCGCCCGGCACCCGGTCGGCGATCAGCTCGGCGAGGTCGTCGGCCAGCCGCGCGATCGTGGCCCCGCCGGGCCGGGCGGGCGCCGAGCCGCCGTGGCCGCGCAGGTCGTAGCGCAGGACGCGCACGCCGGGGTCGAGGTGCGGCAGGACGAAGTCCCAGGTCCGGTGGTCCTGCGTCCAGCCGTGCACGAGAACCAGCGTGATCGCCGAATCGGCCGGCCCCGAGGACACGACGTTGAGCGCGGCGCCGTCACTCGCCACGAACCGCGGCCCGGGCGAGAGGACGGCGGTCATCGGCCCGCCGGGAGCAGGAACGACTTGCGCCAGAAGTACTTCCCCGGCAGCCCGACCAGGCCGGACTCCTGCAGGAACGGCATGATCTTCTCCCCGGCCCAGGCGATCGTCCCCTGCCAGTGCGGGTTGTTCAGCGCCGCCTCGACGCCGTCGCGCGGGCGGATGCCGACCGCCTTGTAGACGTCGGGGTTGATGAACGCCCGCGTCACGAAGTAGGAGATCACCGCGATGATGAGCTGCTGGTAGGCGATCTCGGCCTTCGACAGCTTCGCCATGCCGCGCGTGACCTCTTCGCGGGCGAAGGTGACGTGCCGGGCCTCCTCCAGGACGTGGATCCGGTTGACCATCCGGACCAGCGGCTGGACGCCTTCGTCGTTCATCTGCTCGCGCTGCAGCCGGTCGAGGACCTCCTCGGCGACCAGGATCGCGCCGTAGCGCGCGGGGCCGTAGGAGATCGACGGCATCAGCTTCGCGAGCTTCCGCAACCACGGCACCGGGCCGTAGGCGGGGCAGCCGATCCGCGCGGCCATCCGCGCGAACATCGTCGAGTGCCGGCATTCGTCGGCGATTTCGGTGAGCGCGAACTGGGCGTGCGCGGACGTCGGGTCCTCTTCGTAGACCTCCTTGAGCAGCATCTGCATCAGCAGGATCTCGAACCACAGGCCGGTGGTCGCGACGCTCGCGACCTCGTGCTTGCCCAGCTCGATGCGCTGCTCCGGGGTCAGCTTCTCCCAGAGTTCGGTGCCGTAGAGCGAAGACCGCTCTTCGAGGATGAACCGCTTGCCCTCGACCAGCGGCGCGGCCCAGTCGATGTCGACGTCGGGGTCGTAGAACTTGTTCGCCGACGACTTCAGCAGGCGGTCCGCGGTCTTTTCGCGATCCGGTTCCTTCAGCGTCCGCGTCATTGCCGACACCCCTTCCGCCACACTCGTTCGAGATGTGTAACTTGAGGTAACAGTTACCTCTGCGTAGCATGACCCTGGTGATCGAACGTGTCAAGCGCACCAAGCAGGCCGGCAAGTCCTCCCGCGGCGACGAAGCGACCGGCGACGCCCGGCGCGACCGGTGGCGCAAGCACCGCATCGCCCGGCGCAAGGAATTCGTCGAGGCGGCGCTGCGGGCACTCGACACGCACGGCCCGGACCTCGGCATGGAGGACGTCGCCGCGGAGGCCGGCGTCACGAAGCCGGTGCTCTACCGGCACTTCGACGACAAGGCCGACCTGTACGTGGCCCTCGGCCAGCGCGGCACGGAAATCCTCTTCGAGCGGCTGATCCCGGCGATCAACGCCGAGCTGGCGCCGGTCCCGCGGATCCGGATGGCCCTCGACGCGTTCTTCACGGTCATCGAGGAGCACCCGAACCTCTACCGGCTGCTGGCGCACGGGCGGCCGGAGAAGCCGGTGTCGTCGGACGTCGTGGCCGAGGACAAGGAACTGATCGCGAGCGCGCTGACCGCCCTGCTCGGCGACTACATGCGGATGTTCAACATGGACTCGGGCGCGGCCGAGCCGTGGGCGCACGGCATCGTCGGCATGGTCCAGAACACCGGCGAGTGGTGGCTGGACCGCCGCTCGATGAGCCGCGACGCGGTCGTGGAGTACCTGACGCAGATCATCTGGGCGGCCATCGACGGGCTGACCCGCCAGAACGGCGTGGTCATCGACCCGAACCAGCCCCTGGAAGCCAACAAGGTGGTCCAGCTGGGCCGCACCCCGGAGTCATCGGAGTCCCTGGAGGAGACCTCATGAGCGAGCACGACGAAGACGGCTACAGCGGCTCGGCCACCCTGGTGGTCGACGGGGTTTCCCTCCCGGTGACGGTCGAGCTGCGCGGCTACTTCCAGCCGATCGACGGCTATTACCGCTGGTACGGCCGGGTGGCGGTGAACGAGGAGCTGACCCGCCTGGCGGGCGGCAAGAAGAAGGCCGTGACCATCCAGGCGGGCGAGCACTCGGCGACGGGCGAGCTGTCGGACCCGGACCCGTGGGGCCGGTACCGGATCACGGGCACCAGCACGCCGCCGTTCCACGTGCCGACGACGTTGGAGGAGCTGAACGCCTAGACGGTCACTCGGCTGGTCCTGCTTCGTCGACGCGAACCGCAGGCCGGGCGCGCAAGCCGACCAACGACGCAAGCCGTCCGGGCCAGCACGCGAACCGCAGGCCGGGCGCGCAAGGCGACCACCCACCTCACCAGACCTCCCCCGCCCCTCATCCCTGCTGTCTGTTCAGCCGCCGGGTGGGTTTGTCAAGGCACGCTTTCCCGCCTAGGACAACCAACCACCGGGCGAGCAAAAACCCCCCGAGGGGGGCGGCGTGGCTACCACCAGCCGCACCCCCGGACGACCCGCAGGAAAGAA